>CAYWDW010000897.1:0-2507 GCA_964457105.1 uncultured Heliobacteriaceae bacterium | reverse complement strand
CGGCGCAGCGGCTGAAGCCGTTTTAGTCTGTGCTGCCAGCACTCCGGCAGCAGCGGTCGTCACGACAAAGTTGCGACGAGTAATCTTTTTACCCATAGTCACCTTTCAGAATTAAGTTGGAATGCCCTCAAACAATTCAGCCACCACGCAGGCGAAGCCCGGCAGCAGCGGAGTCGTCAGCGTGTCAACTGGATAAAGCGTTGCTACTAATCGCAGCGCCTGATCCTCGCGGCGATAAACTTCAACCTGCCTGACAGACCAGTCCACGATCCAGTATTCCTGGACGCCGCGCCGCGAATAGAGTTTGAGTTTGGTTTCGCGGTCGCGTTTCTCATTGGCTGATCCCCACGACAGAACTTCGATGGCAAGTTCGGGCGCCGCGTGCAGCTTGCCATCAGCTTCGAGCGCCGCGTCACGACGAGCCTGACTGATCCAGACGACATCAGGTGCAACATCGTCATCATCGGCAAAGATCACGCCGGGCGCAATCAGCGCCTGGCCGAGTCCGGTTTGTTTGTTCCACAAACGCAGCAATGTCGTAATCTGCGAACAGGTTTCCTGATGATGCCAGTGAGGTTGCTTTGACATGTAAAGTTCGCCTTCGATGATCTCGTAACGTTTGCCGTCATCCGGCAGCGTGTCGAGATCGGCTGAGGTCCATCGCAATGCGGTACTCATAACTTTTACTCCCTGACAATCTTTGATTTGGTTTCCCGGCTGCAGCGAAAGTATAAATCAGAACCACAGGTTAGTCGCCTCATCCCGCAATTCATCATCGTTCAGGCGGCAAAGACAGGCGCGCGTTTTTCGGCATTCAGCAGCGAATCGCCCGCCGCCGCGAGCGAGAACAAGACAGACTGTTTGAGAAAAACTCTGCGAGCTGAGTTCATAACTGACTCCCTGTAACCTGAGCGAAGCAAAGTTATATACTGTCGCTGCGATCAGTCCGGCGCTGACCGCAGAAAGGAAATGCAGCGTTATGTCAGACCTCAACGTCGAAAATATTCTCAACCAGATTGCTCAGTTGCCACCTGGCGAGCAAAGCAAACTGTGGCGTCTGTGGGAAGAGCGGCAGACTGAACAACCTCAGAATTCATTCCCTGCTACTCCTGATCGCCGAGTCCCGTCAGTGCCACAACCTGATTACGGCCGAACACGCGCGCGATTATGCCGGGCAGTGGGTGGCCCTGGATGGCGACCGATTGATTGCGCACGATCATGACGCTCAGGTCGTTTATGCCGCAGCCAGAGCCGATGGGGCATATCTGCCGCTGGTCACGCAGGTTGAAGATCCGCAGGCTGCGCCTTACATCGGAATCTGAACGATGATCCAGCTTACCTTTACTGACGAGTTTATCTATCCGGATTCGCCCGATGGCATCACTATTCCTACTCTGCTGCGATCCGGTGACAGAGCAATTACTGACACTGCCAAAGTAGATACCGGAGCAGAAGTTTGTCTCTTCAGGCGCGAGATCGGTGAAGAACTCGGCCTGCCACTTGAGCAGGGCTTGCCAGTCACTCTGCGCAGCCTTGCTGGCCCAGTCGAAGCTTTCGGCCATAAGGTCACAATTCAGACTGGCAACTTTTCCTTTCAAAGCTTTGTTTACTTCGCAAAGTATCCGGGTCTGCCTCGTAACATTCTCGGACGACGAGGCTGGTTGCGGAATCTCAGATTTGCTGTGATTGATTACGACAATCTGCTTTACCTGAGCGATTATCATTCATAAGACGCATCAGCTTCAGGGTTCCTTCTTCGCCTGACCTTCGACCAGTTCGATGCGGATTTTGTCCGGGCCTTCGATGAAGGCGGACTTCACTTTGCCGCCGAGGCCTGGGCGGATTTCATCAGTCACCTTCACGCCATCCTGGCGCAGTTTCTCAACTGCTTCGGCCAGGTTGTCGAAGCTGAAACCAACGTGATCGAAGACCCTGCCTTTGGTTGATTCGATCTCGGTTTTGCCCTGCCAGTGTGCGGCGTAGGCTTTCTTTGAATATTCAACCGGGAAGATGATGAGGTTGACGTTGTCCAGCATCAGCGAAGCGCTCGGCCCGATCTGATAGCCGCGATACAGGCGCACTTCGCTGCGGCTGCCGAGCAGCCTGGCGCCGAAATATTTCTGGTACCAGCGGCCTGCCGCGACCGGGTCGGCGCTGAACAGGTGCAGGTGGCCGAATTGATGATGCCGTGCCGTGTTGAGTTCAATCAGCGCGTGGTCGGGACTTTGCACGTAGGCGTAATAGAAGCTGCCCGGCTTCGCATTCGGATTGCCGCCGATGTCGCTGATGTCAGTCAGCGGCTCAAAGAATTTCGAGCCGAGTTTCAACTGCCGCTCATACTCAGCCTTCATATCTTCAGCGCCCCAGCCCATATGCCAGATGGCCGTATTCAGCGACCAGGCCGGCGGCGCGCTGACCTTTGAAAAAAGAAGCCAGGACTTCTGCGCCCGGACGGCATCAACGATTCCGGCGAAGCGGTCTTTCTGACAATCGAAGCGGCTCGTGTA
>CAYWDW010000896.1:0-2508 GCA_964457105.1 uncultured Heliobacteriaceae bacterium | reverse complement strand
TGCCGGAGAGATGAGCGAAGCGGCAGGTATTTACCTTCACATTCCGTTCTGCGCCACGCGCTGTCATTACTGCAACTTTGCCACCGGCGGCTATGAATCCGAACTGGCGCGGCGATACGTGGCCGCCCTGCAAGGCGAAATCAGGCGCACCGCGGCGACCCTCAGCGCCGCGTCTGAATTGCGCCGGGTTGACACGATCTATTTCGGCGGCGGCACACCCACCACGCTGTCAATTGAACAGCTTGCCAGTCTGATCGAACTCTGCCGCGCAGAATTTGCAGTCGCGTCCGACACCGAAATCACTGCTGAAGCCAATCCCGGCTCGGTCTCGCTCGAATACCTGAAGCAGTTGCGCCGCACCGGCCTCAACCGTCTGAGCTTCGGCGTGCAGTCGTTCGATGACGGCGAATTGCAGATGATCGGGCGCACGCATTCCGCTGCCGAAGCCCGCGCGGCGATTCACCTGGCGCGCGAAGCCGGGTTCGAAAACATCAGCCTTGATCTGATCGCCGGGCTGCCTGAGCAGAAAATGGAAACGTGGCAGCGCAATCTTCGAGAGGCCTTTGCGCTCAAGCCTGACCATTTGTCGGTTTACCTGCTTGAACTTTACAAGGACGCGCCGCTGCTGCACCGCATTCGGCGCGGCGAATTGCGCGCGATTGACGATGAACTGACGGTGGCAATGTATTTTGAACTGCTCGATGCTGCCGCCGCGCACGGCTTTGAGCATTACGAAATTTCCAACTGGGCGCGTCCCGGTCGTGAGTCGCGGCATAATCTGAAATACTGGACCGGCGCGCCCTACCATGCCTGCGGAGTTTCCGCCGCCGGTTACGACGGGCATTCGCGCTGGTCGAACACGCGCAATATTCACGAATACCTGGAACGCATCGAAGGCGGAGCATCTGCCGTCACAGAGCGCACCGAACTGAACGCAGACGACCGGCAAAGCGAAGCGCTGTTCCTGCGCCTCCGGCTGAAGGACGGCGTGAACCTGATAAGTCATCAGCGCCGCTTCGGCATCAACGTGCGCGAACGTTACCGCGACGAACTCGCGCGCCTGAATGAAGCCGGACTGATTGAACTGAGCGATGAGACGCTGAAAATTTCACGCGCTGGAACCGTCCTTGCCAATGAGGTCTTCGCAGCCTTTGTGTGAAACCCGGAGGGATTTATGCCAGATGACAACCTGGACAGAAAAATCGAATTCCTTGTCGAGCAGGAAGCAAGACTGTTCGCCCGCCTGGAAAAGATCAGTGAAAATGTGGAAAAGCTGACTGCGGATGTCAACAAACTCATGGAAGCGCAGACAAAAGCCGAATCCACGACTGGCGGGCACGCGGAAAGAATCAGCAATCTTGAAGGCGCGATGGCGGCGGCGTTCAGCATAATCAATTCGCTGGCCGAACAATCAAGGGAGACTGACCGGCGCGTCAAAGAGACAACCGCCAGCGTCAACATCGTTTCGGCGCGTGTGGATGAGCTGACCGAACGCATGGACAATTTCATCTCGCTGCTCGTTGAGCGATATTTCAACGAACGAAACGGAAACGGCCCGCAGCAGCCCGGCAAAGAAGGCGAAGAACATGATTGACCTCCGCAGCGATACTGTCACCCGCCCGACGCCCGCGATGCGCCGCGCCATGGCCGACGCCGAAGTTGGCGACGATGTTTACGGCGAAGACCCGACCGTCAACCGCCTGCAGCAGCGCGCCGCTGAAATCTTCGACAAGGAAGCGGCCCTGTTTGTCCCGACCGGTTCGATGGGCAATCAGCTTTGCGTCAAACTGCACACGCGGCCCGGCACCGAAGTCGTCCTTGAAGAACGCAGCCACATTTACAATTACGAAATGGGCGGCTCGGCAGTCTTTTCCGGCGTCACGCTGCGCCCGGTGCGCGGTGAGGACGGCCTGCTGACGCGCGAACTTGTGGCCGGAGCGATTCATCATCAGGCGCCTTATTACGTGACGCCGACCTCGCTCGTCGCGCTCGAAAATTCGCACAACATGGCCGGTGGCTCGGTCATGCCGCTCGCGGTGGCGGCTGACATTTGCGAACTCGCGCATTCATTCGGACTGCCGGTGCATCTTGACGGCGCGCGGATTTTCAATGCGGCGGTGGCGCTGGAAACCACTGTCGCCGAAATCGCGCGTCCGTTCGATTCGGTGATGTTCTGTCTGTCGAAAGGCCTGGGCGCGCCGGTCGGTTCGCTGATTCTGGGCAGGCGCGATTTCATTGACGAAGCCAGAGCCTGGCGCAAGCGTCTCGGCGGAGGCATGCGGCAGGTCGGCATTCTCGCCGCCGCCGGAATGATCGCGCTCGCAGAGTCGCCGAAGCTGCTCGCCGCCGATCACGCCAATGCCAAACGCCTGGCTGAAGGGCTGGCCGAAATGCGCGGCGTGCGGATTGATCCCGAAACCGTGCAGACCAACATCGTCATCTGCGACATCGCTGGTCTGACCGGACGCAAGATCATTGTTGATACGTATGGCGGAGCGGCGCCGCACG
>CAYWDW010000895.1:0-2508 GCA_964457105.1 uncultured Heliobacteriaceae bacterium | reverse complement strand
ACTCAAACTGGTTTGGGAAAACACGAGGGATTCTCAACTTTGACTTCGTACACCCATAGACCCTGGAAAAATGGCTGGCGCCAGCCATTTTCTGTTAGACTGTGCCGTGCCTGATTAACCTCACAACCACGGAGTCCAGCTGATGATTTCATTCATTCGTAACTGCATCGTGCTGGCCGCGCTGCTGCTTGTGCCGGGTGTTGTCGCCCGCGCGCAAAGCCGCAGCGACGCGCCGCCACAGCCGCATCTGTCGCTGGCTGAAACTGAATTCAATGCCGGTGAAGTAAAGCAGGGCGATGAGGTCAGTCATACCTTCATCGTCAAAAACAACGGCAAGGCCCGGCTTGAAATCAAAAACGTCAAGCCGGGCTGAGGGTGTTCGGCCAGCGACTTTGACAAAGTCGTCCTTCCTGGTCAGGAAGGTAAAATCACGCTCAAGGTTCACACTGCCGGTTATCAGGGTTCGGTCAGCAAATATGCCGAAGTCACGACCAATGATCCCGACAGCCCGAATTTCACGCTTTCAATCGTGATGATGATCAAAGCCGAGACGCCAAAACCTGAAGGGCAGCGCGTCGGGCCGTTTCTGATCAGCCCGGCTGCGCGCTGGAAGGGGCGGCTGGCGCAGGGGCGCAGCACCAGCGCGGTTTTCGTGATTACCAGTGACAGTCCGCAGCCGCTGCGAATCATCAGGGCCGCGACCGAAGGGCAGGCCTTCACCGCGAAACTGGAGACGCTGGAAGCAGGCAAACGCTGGATGGTGACGGCGAGCAGCGCGGCGCGACTGCAGCCCGGCGCGCTGGCTGAAACGCTGGTCGTGACGACTGACAGCCGCGAATTTCCCGAACTGAAAATTCAGCTCAACGCCACTGTTGATGCGGCAGTGGTGGCCACGCCGGTGCGGGTGGATTTTGGCGTGCTGCCGATTTCAACCCCTGATTACGATGCCTCGCGCGTCGGCAAATTCATCTTCATTCGCCAGACCGCAGGCGGCGGCCTCAAAATCAAAAAGGTCAGTTCGACGCTGCCCTTCATCAAAACCGAAGTGAAGGAGACCAGCGAAGGGCAGGCTTACCAGATGCTGATTACCTTCGACCGCGACAAGCTGACCGCCGGAACCTACACCGGCAAAGTGATGCTGGAAGTGAACAACCCGGATACGCCGGTGCTGGAAATTTCCATCTCGCTCAGGGCGCAGTAAGCAGCGGCACAAAAGCATCAGGCGCCACTCGTCGTCAGTCATTCAGCGTGACGACGAGTGGCGTCTGATGTTTTTGGCGCGCCTTTGATCGGGTCAGCTTCCGACGGCGACCTTTTCAGTTCTCCGCCCGTTCAACTGCACGAGCATCGGTTCATCGCTGGTTTTGCGGAAGCGTTCCATACAAACGAGGCAGGGATAATGCAGCTTGTCGGCGCGCTGCGGGTCAGCCGCCATGGCGAGCCGTTCCTGGTGGACGCGATTGATCATATTCAGCAGCTTCGAGAGCAGTTGCGGCAGGCTCTCGCGGCGCAGGTCGCCAATCACATCCTCGCCGTCTTCCTTCACGTCGCGGTAATTCGAGAGCTGGCAGCACAGCGTCAGCCGCCCGCGATAATCAATATTCAGGTCTTCGAGCGCGAGCGGGGCGCAGCGCGGCAGGTAATAGTCGCTGTAAAAACCGACGGCCATTCTGATTTCGTGCCGAAAGCCGCTGATGACGCGCGCGACATCGCGTTCGACCGCGCGCCATTCGCTGACCGGCAGAATCAGGTCGGCGTCCATATTATGTTCGGTCGGCATCTGGTGGCCGAAGATCTGCCGTTTGACCTTGAGGTGCGCGCCGAGCAGCGCAAGCTGGTCAATTTCGTGCCGGTTGGCGCGGTTGATGGTCGTCACAATCGAGGCTTCGATGCCGACAGCCTGCGCGGTGGCGACGGCGGTGATGACTTCTTTGTAGGATCCCTTGCCGCGAATCCGGTCGTGCGTGGCCTCGGTTGCGCCGTCCAGGCTGAAGGTGATGCCGCCAAGTTTGGACCGGCGCAGCGGCGTACTGAGGGCTTTGAGGGTTTTCTGAAAATTCCGGGAATTGGTCAGAAAATGATAGGTGAAGCCGTGTCCGGCGATCAGGTCGAGAGCTTCGCCAAAGCGCGGGTGCATCGGCGGTTCGCCGCCCGTGATGGCGATGTGGTGATAGCCGAGCGGTTTGCCTTCGCGCAGAATTTTGTCGAGCAGGTCGAGCGGCAGGAAGAGATCCTTGTTCTCTTCGGGATTGCCCCGATAAATTCCCCGGAAGCAGTGGCCACAATCCAGGTTGCAGACGTTGTTCAGCTCAATGCCAATGCGCGGCATAAATCAGGTCTCCAGTGTGCGATGAAAGAGATGCGGTGCGGCCACATCAGCACGGGGGCAGGTCAATGGATGTGCGACCGGGGCATTTTACCTGCTGGCCACCGGTTACAACAAGGAGCGCCGGACAAGGAGCAAACAAGGAGCAAACAAGGAGCAAACAAGGAGCGCAGGCGTCCCGC
>CAYWDW010000894.1:0-2509 GCA_964457105.1 uncultured Heliobacteriaceae bacterium | reverse complement strand
CTTCCATCAGGGTCAGCTTGCCCAGGGGTATATATGGATGCCAGAGCCATGAGACTGACTCCGGCTCCACGTCGGCCAGTCGCCGCACACTCACGGCAGGCGCATCGTCCGGCGTGATGGTGTCTGATGTGGCTGGCGCAGGCGTCCAGTCCGGCGCTGCATCGGCCATCACGCACAGGCGCTCTGCATCGCCGCCCGCAGCCAGCCAGTCGCTGACATCGCCCTTCGGCGGCAGCCCCGGCAGCGCCAGCACTCTGATTGATGCGGCCACGCCAGCCAGTGACTGCGCGACCTGCGCCGCGTGCCTGCGTCCCGGCTCGTCGTTATCGGGCAGGATGACCACATCGCGGCCACGCAGATATGCGCTGTCGGTGTCGCGCCATTTGCACGCCCCGCCAGTGTTGCACGTAGCGACCAGTCCGGCGTCAGTCAGAGCGTCCACATCCTTTTCGCCTTCCAGCACGAACACAGTAGCCTGCGGATTGGTGGCCAGCATCTCCGGCAGGCGGTACAGCACGCACTCCACGCCGTCCAGATTCCACAGCCAGCCGCCGCGACCATCAGGACGCCGCTGGCTGAATCCCTTCGGCGAATATCTCACGGCCTGATACAGCAGCGCGCCTGCCTCGTTGCGGTAATCATAGGTGGCCACGATGCGCTTTTGTGGCGCGCTGGCGCGCTGGCTGGTCTGAGCCTCACGCGGCGGTGATAGCTCACTCATTGCCACGCCCAGCGCAGCCGTGACAGCCTCAATCGTGCATCCAGCGTGGCAGTACATGAGGATGCGCCCGTCCTGTCCCTCACTCACGCTGAGCGATGCATGCCGGTCATCGTGCGCCGGACATCGCGCTATCCAGCCTGTGCCGGTCTTGCGCGGATGCTCGATTCGCGCCAGCATATCGCGGATGGTGATGTGGTCTGCGCCATTGCGCGATGTGTTTTTCGCCGTTTTTGTGGTTTTTTGCGTGTGGTGTGATATAGTCATCTCGTACCTATTGGTTAGGCTCTCCGGTGCGCGGAGAGCGGAATGTGAGCCTGTCGTGGCCGCGCGGTCACGGCAGGCTCTCGTTTTATGCCGCGTCAGCGGCCTGACAATCGCACGCAGATGCGCCGCAGACAGCGCAGCCTGATGATTCGCCTATCCAGGCCAGGATGGCGCGCCCGCTGAACAGCGTGCGTCTGCCGATGCGGGTTGGGCGCAGGCCGCGCCCAGTGCGCTCATATGCGTCCAGCGCGCGGTAGATCGTCGCTGGCGACACAGGCACGGGGAACGCGGCGATGCTGTAGTAGGCCGTCGGGATGACGGGCTGTGGCGTTGGGTTGGTTTTGTCAGGAGCGGTGGCGTACACTGGTCAGGTCCTTTCGTTGCGCGCTCGCGCGCGGTGATAGTGATGTATTGGCCAGCCGCGTGGATTGGACGCCTTGCGGCTGGCTCTCCCTCATTGACTGTCAGACTCTATCCAGTGCCGCCTGAAAAATCAGGGACAGTTACCAAAAAACATTTGTCCCTGTTTCTTGGCCTGTCGAATCCACCGTTTGACCGCCGTGATGCTTGAACCCTGCCGCCGAAACATCTTTTTTACTGCTTCGCCGCTGCGTGGGTTTTTCTTTCCCTGGCTCAGATGGCGCGCTAAATCCTCATAACTCGCTGTAGTGTGATCCCAGAGATATTCCACAGCTTTTTCGTAATCCCGCGCGCGCTGCACTCTCTGCCCGGAGCGCGGCGCAAGATTGGCGGCGGGAAACCGGCGGCGTCTGACGGCTTCATAAGCCTGCCCAAGCAAATCCTTAAAATCCCGAAGATTCTCAGGCGCGTTCTTTGCTGCAATCCAGACAACGAAGCCGTGCGTCTGGCATTCGTGGACAACGGCGCGCACAGATTTTTTCGGATGCTGGTAGGCCTCAGAGATAAGCCATTGTCCTGTGTCGTCGGATAAGTTCATGTCGGCCGTATGCTCATAGTCATCCTCGTACAACCGCGCGAAATGCCTGCACCAGTGGCATGTCGTGTCATCTCCTGCTTCGGCTTTCGGATCCTTTCGCCAGGGCATTCGGCGGAGAACATCCAAATCACTTTCATCCATGTATTCGGGCATGCGGAAACTCCTGTCGTTCCGTCCTGATTGTTTCCGGCCTGCCGGCGCGCTCAGGATGGCGCGTTGTCCTGCGGGTAGCTATTCCACAGTAAGGCGGGCCGGAATTGTCATCATCAATATCAATTGATGAAGTCATTCACGGTTGTTTGCGCAGCCTGCTGATGAATGGAATCCATCGCTTCGGCGGCGCGTCTGGCAGTGCTGTCATCCGCGTTGATATAACGGTACGCCACGTTCAGCGTGGTGTGGCCGCTCAGCCTCATCACTTCGGCGACGGGCATTCCGGCCTGAATCCAGCGCGTGATGGCCGTGTGGCGCAGGTCGTGCCCGTGCAGATTCTCAATCCCGGCGATTTTGCACGCGGCGCTGAAAGCGCGTTTGAAATCGCCCTGCGGAAACACCTTGTCATCGCT
>CAYWDW010000893.1:0-2513 GCA_964457105.1 uncultured Heliobacteriaceae bacterium | reverse complement strand
TTGAAGCCGATCTGATCGAGGTATTGCTGCAAGCCGGTTTTGTTGAGGTATTCAGTCACCACGCGCGAGCCGGGGCCGAGCGATGTCTTGACCGAAGCTTTCGGTTTGAGGCCTTTCTCAACGGCCTTTTTGGCGACGAGTCCGGCGGCGAGCATGACGCCGGGATTTGAGGTATTCGTACACGAAGTGATCGCGGCAATCAGCACGTCGCCGTGACCGAGTTCGACGGCCTGCGCTGTCGCCGCGCCGCCTTCGCCGCGCACGCTTGTCGTTGCGGCCACGCGCTGCGCGAGTTCGTCGGCAGGTTTGTTGTAGCCGCTTTCACTGACCGGCTTGCTGAACAGGTCGGCAAATTTATTTTTCAGGTTCGGCAGTTCAATGCGATCCTGCGGACGTTTCGGCCCGGCCACGCTCGGCACGACATCAGCGAGGTTGAGTTCGACGACCTGGCTGTATTCAATCTCGCCTTTTTGGGGCACGCCAAAGAGTCCCTGAGCCTTGAAGTAATTGCGGATCGTTTCAATCTGCTCTGCGCTGCGGCCCGTCGCGCTGAAGTAATTGCAGGTCTCTTCATCAATCGGGAAGAAGCCCATCGTCGCGCCGTATTCAGGGGCCATATTCGCAATCGTTGCGCGGTCAACGGCTGAAAGCGACGCTGTGCCTTCGCCAAAAAATTCCACGAACTTGCCGACGACTTTCGCCTTGCGCAGCATTTCAGTCACGGTCAGCACCAGATCAGTCGCCGTCACGCCTTCGCGCAATGAACCGTGCAGATGAAAGCCGACCACATCAGGCGTCAGAAAATAAACCGGCTGACCAAGCATGCCTGCTTCCGCTTCGATGCCGCCGACGCCCCAGCCGACAATGCCCAGGCCGTTGATCATCGTCGTGTGTGAATCGGTGCCGACGAGCGTATCGGGATAACAGACGCCATCTTTTTCCAGCACGCCTTTGGCCAGATATTCCAGATTCACCTGATGCACGATGCCAATGCCAGGCGGGACGACCTTGAAAGTCTCAAACGCCTGCATGCCCCATTTCAGAAACTGATAGCGCTGATGATTGCGTTTGAATTCAACTTCCATATTCAGCCGCAGCGCGTCGCTCGTGCCCGAATAATCAACCTGGACTGAGTGATCCACGACCAGATCAACCGGGACGAGCGGTTCGATCAGCTTCGGATTTTTGCCGAGCGCGTTGACAGTCGAACGCATCGCGGCGAGATCCACGAGCAGCGGCACGCCCGTGAAGTCCTGAAGCACAATGCGCGCGACGACAAAGGGAATTTCAGCCGTGCGCTCGGCCTGCGGCTGCCAGCCGGCCAGCGTGCGCACATCCTCTTCGCGGATCTTTTTGCCGTCGTAATTGCGCAGCACCGATTCCAGCACGATGCGAATGCTGACGGGCAGTTTTGAAATCGCGCCGACACCGGCGGCTTCAAGCTGCGGAAGTGAATAGAACTGCGCTGTGCGACCAGCGCCAGCCGTGAACGATTGCAGTGAATTGAAAAGATTGTGAGCCATAGCGTCCGATCAGGGTTGGTGATTGAGCAATTGCCGCGCCCGCACAAGCCTGCAGGCGCGGCCTGAATGAGAAGGCATTCTAAATCGAAACCAGCGGGATTGGTACAGCCGCAGGGTCTGTTGCTTCCAGGAGTTGTGTGAAAGAGTCGCAGGCCGACAGCGGCAGCTATTCGCATTTCAGTTTGCGCCACAGCCTCTCGCTCAGATTCAGCTCCGGGCAGAAAGGCGGCAGAAACAAGCGCGCGACAGACGAAGGCCGGTGCTGACAACTCACGTTACGTGAATTGCCAGCACCGGCCTTCGTGGCTCAGGGTCTGAGGTCAAAGCCTGAGTGAACAGGGTCAGGCTTTCAGTGCTTCGACGAGCCAGGTTTCTCTTTCCTGGCGGGAGGCGTGGCCGGTGCCGCCGGCGGTGGCGGCGGTGGTGGCGGAGCCTTGACCATTTCTCCGCCCGCAGTCTCCCAGGCGGTCAGCCCGCCGAGCAGAGCGTGAACATCCTTGTAACCGGCATTCTTCAGGACAAGCGCCGCACGGGCGCTGGTGTGTTCGGACGGTCAGGTACAGTAGGTGATGATCTTTGAGTCTTTTGGAAGCTGGTACTCGCCCTTCTCAACCTTATCCAGCGGAATGTTCAGTGAGCCTTTGGCGTGCCCCTCCCTGTAAGCCTGTTCCGAACGGACATCAACGATGATGGCCTTTCCGGCCACTGCTTCCTTAACGGCTTCCGGCCCGCTGATGCGCGGCATCTTGTCTTCTTCGCTTTGCGGCGCGGGTGGCAGAGCCTGAGTGGCCGGAGCCGGTGTCTGCGTCGCCGCTCCCCCGCTCGCATCCGGGTGCGCGGTCGAACAGGCCACGCTGAGTCCGGCGCAGGCCGCCAGCAGCGCGATTCGTTGTAATGTCAGAACTTTCATGATTGCTGAAGTTTCCCTGAATTCGGTTGAAGTTTCAGGCTGCGGTCAAAATCAAAGCATCCGCAGCACTGACTGAAAGT
>CAYWDW010000892.1:0-2515 GCA_964457105.1 uncultured Heliobacteriaceae bacterium | reverse complement strand
CGAATCCACCGCTTGCTCACGCGCGCGGTACTGGACCGGTCTCGCGTGGGCTAATTCAGATCAGATTTCAATTGGGTGGACGGAAGCGGGTTGCGCGATTTACCAACGGAACCTGTTGCGCGATTTGCCAACATCGCACCGACTGATCGAACGGCTTCCGCAGGGCGCCGCGCGATTTTGGCAAATCGCGCAACATTTCAGGCCATCGGTGTAAAGGTCGTCATGTTCAGCATTCATCTGCCCGGTTGGCCAGAAAACCTTTTATCGCGTACCATCAGTTCATAGTTATTCTCGGCCACCGTCCGCCCTGCACGGTCCTTAATCGTCGCCCACAACACATAAGCGCCGGGTTCGCCCGCTGTGAAACTGACATCCGTCAGCTTCATTGACGAGTCAGCCGCGAGCGTCACCTTGCCGGACGCAGTGCCGGTGCTGACAATCTGTCCTTTGCTGTTGACGAGTCGCCACGACACCGCCGCGTCAGGCACGGCGAACCAGTGATCGTTGATCAGCCACAGTTCGGTTTTCACCGTCTCGCCCGTGGCCCACGTGTCGCGGTCGTAAGCGAACGATGGCAGCACCATCTGAAATGAACGCTGCACGGTGAAATATGCTTTGGTCGGCTGCCGGTAATAATCAAGCGCTGCCATCGTCACCGAAGGCCAGATGTCTATCGCGTGAAAATGCAGAATACCGCCCGCGTCTTTGTATTTCAGTCGCCGCATGCGTTCGATTGAAAGCTGAAACAGGCGCGCCACATAAGCCTGCGTTTGCGGAATGTATTCCTGCAACGTCAGGTTGCCCGGCTCGCCCCACGCGCGCATCGCTTCGGGAATTTGCAGCTTGTGAAAGATCCAGTCCTCCTCGTGATCTTTGATCGGCCAGTGATCGGGCAGAAACTTCATCAGGCTGTCGTAATTCGGCAGCGCCGTCGCGCCAAGCTCTGACACAAACTTCTCGGTCATCTGCGCGTATTCCCAGATCGTGCCGTCATACCAGCCGTGATAAATATGCCCGTCGCCATAACGTCCGGTCGAACGAATCACCGGACGGCGCTGCGGGTCGTTGAGGTACAAACGCGGTTCGAGATGTTTGGTCAGCACGCGGTAATTTTCGAGCGACTCTTCATCGCTCGTCGCCCACACGGCAACTGACGGATGATTGCGCACGTAGCGAATGTGCGGGTCATACAGTTCAGCGGCCCTGAGCGCAAAGGCGCGATCTTCGGGATACCACGCTTCCAGAAAGTCCTGCCAGACGAGAATGCCCTGCTCATCGCACAGGTCGTAAAATTCAGGATTGCTGAAATGACAGTGCAGCCGAATCATATTCACGTTCATCGCCCGCATCAGCCCAAGGTCGCGTTCGTAATCGCGGCGCCGCATCTCAGACAGAAAGAGGTTGTAATAAGAGTTCGTCCCGCGAATGAACAGCCGTTTGCCGTTGAGATAAAACTTCCAGTCCACGTGTTCGATTTCGCGGATGCCGATGGCGAGCGCACGCGCATCCGAGAGCGCCTCGTCGCTGCTGACGCTGGCGCTGAGCGTATACAGATTTGGCCGCCCGTGATCCCACGTCCACCACAACTCAGGTTGCTCAACGTGCAGCGTGAAGCGCTGCGTCTGCTGACCCGGCGCCAGGCTGACGGTAGCTTTGAGTTCAAGCCCGGTCGGACGGTCGAAGTTGCGCGGCGCGAGCGCGAGTGTCACTTCAGCCTGCTGCGCGGCGCGTCCGGCATCAAGTTCAAGCTCAACGATCACGTCGGCGCTGCCGTCACGATTGAGCCGCGTGTCAACCGCGAGATCACGAATCTTTACCGACCCGCCTGCGATTAAGCGCACCGGGCGCGTGATGCCGAGCGGCGTGATGTTGTCCGGCTTCTGATCAACCGCGCCGTATGCCCCCTTGATCGTGTACGGACGATGCCGCCAGTAATAACTGACCGGAGTCCAGACGCGCACGGCGAGCGTGTTCTGAGCTTCCGGCTTCAGTTTGTCGGTCACGTCAAAAGCGTAAGGATCAATGTAACCTTCGTGGCGTCCAAGCAGTTCGCCGTTGAGATAAATGTCGGCGTAATAATCGGTCGCGTCGAATTGCAGCCACAGCCTTTGGCCGCGCGCGGATTGCGGCACACTGAAACTGCGGCGATACCACCATTCCCGTTCGCTGATCCATTCGGCCTCGCGGGTGAAATATTTCGGCGCGGCCAGAATCTGCGTGTGAACAGTGCCCGGCACCTGCACCGTGCGCCACGCGGCATCAGCAAAATCAGCGCGATAAAAACCCTGCGGCTCGCCTGCCGATTTTTCAGCATCCTTCAGCTTCCAGTCACCATTGAGGCTGAAGCTCGGAATTGATTCGTTCGCCTCACGCTGCAATTCAGCCGTCGGTCGCACCCTGACGCTGACCTTGTGCGATGACTCAGCTTTCTTCGTTTCGCCACCGACCACTGACCACTGACTACTGACCACTGACAAAACCGGCTGCATAAAGCAGCGGTATTCACGCCGCGCTT
>CAYWDW010000891.1:0-2525 GCA_964457105.1 uncultured Heliobacteriaceae bacterium | reverse complement strand
CCGCCATTCGGCAACGCGCTGGGCAAACGAGTGTTTGAGAATATCTGCGCCAACTGCTGGAAGGCCTGGGTTGCGACTCAGAATCAGATCATCAATCATTACGGCCTGAGTACGATCAATCCCGAACACCAGCAGTTTCTGATTCGGAATATGGAAGCCTTTCTGTTCGGCACGGGCGAGCAGGCTGAAATTGACACTTCGATGCAGGGCAAAATTTCGCATCAGTAAATGGCCGCGGTGACGGCTTGCGGCCCGGCGCAAACTCTGAAATTGACAGAGTTGAAGGCAAAGTAATAACCTTGCGCCCTGACCTGACAAGTCATCCTCCGGCTCCCCAGACCCGATGACTGAATGGCGACAACCGCTTCTGCGAAGTAAGAACCAGCTATGATGAAAGACCGGAAATATATTGGTATTCTGCCTGACGATGATCCTGACATTCAGGTCATCAGCGATTTGACCGCGCCGAACCTGGCGCACGGGGGCAGCGGGGCGAGCAGTCTGTGGGCTGAAGCACGGTCGCTGCTGCGCGACATTCTGTTTGCCGGGGCGATTGCGCTCTTTATCATCTTTTTCGTCGTGCGCCCGGTGCGCGTCGAAGGCGAAAGCATGCTGCCGCGACTCGAAGACCGCGACCGCATCTTCGTCAATCAGTTCATCTACCCGCTGCGCGAATGGATGGGTGATGAAACGCCGATCAAGCGCGGCGATATTGTCGTGCTTTACTTTCCGAACGATCCGTCAAAATCCTACATCAAGCGCGTCATCGGGCTGCCCGGCGAGGAAGTACACATCGAAAAGGGCAAGGTGTATATCAACGGCGTCTATTACCCTGAGCCGTACATTGCCGACCGTTATTTCTCGAACGAAACGCTTGCCAGCGTGACCGTCAAGGAGCATCACTACTTTGTGATGGGCGATCATCGCAACAACAGCTACGACAGCCGCAACTGGGGGCTGGTGCCGGAAAAATATATTTATGGCAAGGCAATCTTTCGCTATTATCCGTTCGTTCCGCTCGAACACATCGGACGCCTCGAATAGCCAGTGACTGACAGTTCAGCAGCCTCAGCGCGGATGGCCCGGCAGCAGCCTTTCCGCGCTTTCATTTATCAGCGCCAGTCAGTCGGGACGCTGAAATCAGCATCTGCAACCCGCTTCCGGTATGCTCACCAACCTGCGACTTCTGTTTGATCTGCTGTGGCAGCCGGTTGCCGCCACGCGCCGGATTCGTGACCGCGCGCCGGTCGCCTTTGCCTTCTTCATCGCGTGGCTGATGACGACCATTTACTTTCTGCTGTCCGTGATGCTGTTCTTTTATGCGGCGAGCGGTGACGCGCGCAGCCTGGCGGGCGCAGGCCGGGGCGAACACTTCGGGCCGCCGTCGCTCGGTGTTTTCAGTGTGCAGAGCGGCGCGATGTCGGGGCTGATGACGGTGCTTTTCATTGCGGCCATTTACACGCCGACGGCCATTCTGCTGGCGGGTTTGTGGGAACGGCGCGGCAGTTTTTCGCTGGTGCTGCGCGAGGAATATGCGGCGACGGCGGCCTGCGTGCTGCTGTCGTGGGCGGCGTCGCTGCTGGTGGCGGTGCTGCCGCTGATCCTGATCGGCTGGCAGAGCGCGCGCGGCGCAAGCGAGACGGCGCTGGCTTATGCCGGGCTGGCGCTGCTTATTCCGCTCGGAATCTTTACGGTGCTGACGGTGATTTCAATCAGCACGGTCTTTCGCCTCGGCTGGCTTCAGTCGCTGGTGACGACGCTGGGCGCGTCGCTGTCGCTGCTGGCGCTGCCGCTGCTGATGCAGGCGGTCACGTTCATCTGCGCCTCGCCGTTTCTGGCGCTGCTGGTGCTGTTTCTGCTGCGCGACCGGATTGACGATTTTATGGGCGCACAGCGCGCGCGGCAATCGCTCAAACAGAACCTGCAAACGGCGACGCTCAATCCGGCTGATGCTTCGGCGCATTATCAGCTTGGCCTGATCTATCAGCAGCAGGGCGAACGCGACAACGCCATCGCAGCCTTCAAACGCGCCATCGAAATTGACCCGCACGAAACCGACGCGCATTACCAGCTTGGCCGCATCGCCCGCGAACAGGGCCATCCCGACGAAGCCATCAATTACTTTGACACCGTCGTGCGTCAGGATGTCGCGCACAGCCAGCACGAAATCTGGCGTGAAATCGCCCTCACCTACCTCGCCGCCGGACAGTATCAGGATGCGCTGCACATGCTCGACCGCTTTCTGACTCATCGCCCGTCCGATGCCGAAGGCCGTTACTGGCGCGGCCTGACGCTGTTCAATCTGGGCCGCATGGACGAAGCCGAAGCCGAAATGAACACCTGCATCGAATCGGTCAGAACGGCTCCGGCCTATAAATACCGCACCGAAAAACGCTGGCTGCACCTCGCCCAAAGCTTCCTGCGCGAACGTCAGGCGTAAGCACACAAGGAACGCAGGCGTCGGAGCCTGTCTAGATCGGTTTTCACTTGTGTGTATGGATAGTCATCGGCCAGAATAAGGACAT
>CAYWDW010000890.1:0-2531 GCA_964457105.1 uncultured Heliobacteriaceae bacterium | reverse complement strand
TATCCGCTTTCACCGATGCAGCAGGGCATGCTCTTTCACACGCAGTATGCGCCTGAGGCCGGGATGTACATCGGACAGATGATTTGTCGTTTGTCGGGCGCGCTCGACCTGGCGGCTTTTGAACGCGCCTGGCAGCGGGTTGTGGACCGGCATCCGATTCTGCGTTCGGGTTTCATCAGCGGCGAGGTCAAAGAACCGGTGCAGCTTGTGCATCGCGCCGTCAAAGTGCCGTTTGAAGTGCAGGACTGGCGCGGGCGTGAAAGCGATGAACGACAGGAGCGACTGCAGGAGTTGATCCGGGCCGATCAGCGGCGCGGCTTTGATCCGGGCACGCCGCCGCTGCTGCGGCTGACGCTGCTGCACACGGCTGAGCGCGAATGGCAGTTCATCTGGACTTATCATCACATTCTGTTTGACGGCTGGGCGCTGCCGCTGATTCTGCGCGAAGTCTTTGCCTTTTACGAAGCCTTTCAGCAGGGCCGCGAACTCGCGCTGCCACAGCCGCGCCCGTTCCGCGATTACATCGTCTGGCTGCGTAAACAGGATCTCGCAAAGGCTGAAACCTTCTGGCGCGCAAAACTCAGCGGCTTTACCGCGCCGACCTCGCTGCGCGTTGATCGCACTGCGGGCACTGATGAAGCGGCTTATGCTGAAGCATCGCTGCTGCTGCCAACTGAACTGACAGCGGCGCTGCAGGCGCTGGCGCGCGCGCAGCGCCTGACGCTCAATACGCTGGTGCAGGGCGCGTGGGCGCTGCTGCTCGCGCGCTACAGCGGCGAAAGCGATGTGCTGTTCGGTGCCACAGTCTCAGGGCGTCCGACCGACCTGCCCGGCGCTGAACAGATGATTGGCCTGTTCATCAACACGCTGCCCGTGCGCGTGCAGGTTGAGCCGGAGGCGTCCCTGGGCGACTGGCTCAGCGAACTGCAACGGCAGCAGCTTGAAATGCGCCAGTATGAATACAGCCCGCTCGTGCAGATTCAGGGCTGGAGCGATGTGCCGCCCGGACTGCCGCTGTTTGAAAGCATTCTGGTTTTTGAAAACACTCCGGTGTCATCGGCTGCCGGTCAGGCCGGTGACACAGCGCTGCAACTGGGCGAGGTGCAATCAAATCAGCAGACCAACTTTCCGCTGACGCTGGCCGCGATGCCCGGCGAAGAATTGAAGCTGCTGCTCGGTTATGACGCGCAGCGCTTCGATCAATCAGCGATTGCATTGATGCTCAGTCACCTGCACACCCTGCTTGAAAATTTCATCGCCAGCCCGCACGCGCGCCTGGGTGACGTGCGCATGCTCAGCGAAGCCGAACTCAGGCAGGAACTCATTGCCTGGAACGACACGGCCAGAGACTTCCCTTCAGACCGCTGCGTGCATGAATTATTCGAGCAACAGGCCGCGCGCACGCCCGATGCTCCGGCCATCAGCTTTGCGGAATCAACGCTCAGTTACCGCGAACTCAATGCCCGCGCCAATCAACTGGCGCATCACCTGCAACAACGCGGCGTCGGCCCTGACACGCTGGTCGGCGTCTGCGTTGAGCCGTCGCTGGAAATGGTCATCGGCATTCTCGGCATTATGAAAGCCGGCGGCGCTTACCTGCCGCTCGATCCAAATTATCCGGCTGACCGCCTCGCTTTTATGCTCGCCGATGCGCGGGCGCAGCTCGTCCTCACACAAGCGCATCTGCAATCTGCAATCTCAAATCTCAAATCTGAAATTGAGTTGCTTTGCCTTGATGCCGACTGGCCGCTGATCGCGCCCGAAAGCGCGGCGAACGTGGTCAGCGAAGTCAGGCCGCAGCATCTGGCTTATGTGATTTACACGTCCGGTTCGACGGGCAGACCGAAAGGCACGCTGCTTGAGCATCGCAATCTGTGCAACTTCACGATGGTGGCGCTGGAGCAGTTTGCCATTACGCCTGACAGTCGCGTGCTGCAGTTTGCTTCGTTCAGCTTCGATGCTTCGGTCTCTGAAATCGTGATGGCGCTGTGCGGCGGGGCGCGGCTGGTGCTGGCGCGGCGCGACACGCTCGCCTCGCCCGACACGCTGGCTGCACTGCTGCGCCGCGAACAGATCACGACTGTGACGCTGCCGCCTTCAATGCTGGCCGCGCTCGCGCCCGACCACCTGCCTGCGCTGACGACAGTTGTTTCAGCCGGTGAAAGCTGCGCGTGGGAAGTCGCCGAACGCTGGGCTGAAGGTCGCCGCTTCCTCAATGGTTACGGCCCGACTGAGGCGACCGTCGGAACTTCATACTATTTGTACAAAGGCAGACGCGACGATGCCGCCACCGTGCCCATTGGCGGCCCGGTCAGCAATGCCCAAATGTACGTCCTCGATGCCCGGCAGCAACCCGTCCCCGTCGGCGTGCCCGGCGAACTTTACATCGGCGGCGCAGGCCTCGCGCGCGGCTACCTGAATCAGGCGGAATTGACAGCGGAGAAATTCATTGAATTGCAGATTGCAGATTGCAGATTGCAGATTGACAGAGAAGACCTCAGCCAATCTGCATTCTCAAATCTGCAATCTGC
>CAYWDW010000889.1:0-2532 GCA_964457105.1 uncultured Heliobacteriaceae bacterium | reverse complement strand
CGAATTCTGAGCAATCGGGTTGACCGGGCTGGAGGTGTAAAGGTTATAGATCAGCATCGAACCGGGCTTCTGATCGCTGACGACATTGCCCGAAACGGGGCTGCCCGGATCAGCCGCCAGCGCGACCGAGGCCAGCGCGAGCAGCGCCAGCAACAGGGTTATCGAATGGGTGAGTCTGGGTGCGGGGCACATTTGGACTGCTCCTTTTGGTTGTTCGTAATCTGGCAGGAGGATCAAAGAACAACGCCGATGTCAGTCGCCCGACGCTGGCTGCGACCCTGCCGAAAGACAGCCTGGCTGTCTGAAAATGCCTGGGGTTCGAGTGGCGATAAACTGAAACAATCAAATTGACCGGTTTTCCAGAATTGGCCGGGGGTCAGGATGTTTCGCGGAAGATGCGGCGGAAGGAAACCGGGAATTTCAGATGAAGATGGCTGATCTGCGGGATTACTGTTCGGGCGGTGATCGGGAAAGCGTGGCGGGGAGGTCAGCCGACAGAAATAAAGAAGGCCGATTCCCGAAGGAACCGGCCCTGTTTTGCTGGCCTGAAATCAGGTCAGGTGATTAGCAGTTCGGCGGGAAGACCGGGATGAGCAGAGTCTGATTCGCCACCGTGTTGGTCAGCTTGTGGAGGTTACGACCACCATTGAAGCCAGCCACGCCGGAGTTGGCGAAGAACACTGAACCCAGGATACCCACGTCAGACGTCGGCCAGAACTTCATCCAGCCCACTGCGCCAGCCGGAATGATCTGGCCAATGCGCGGCGAAGTGGCCGGGAAGCCTCTGCCTGAACCGGCACCGACCGTCAGAACACGGAAGCAACCGCCAGACTGGTTGAAGCTGTAGGGATTTTCCAGTTCATCATAGACCAGGCCGAACAGGTTGCCGGTGCTGCGAGCGCCACCACCGGTCATGTCGCCACCACCACCGTTGATGGCAACCTTGATCTGATAGCCATCGCCGATGCTGGGCATGTTGCTGACGGCAACGACGCGCGGCAGCGGATAAGCAAGCCGCTGAGCCATGGCCGCCTGGTCAGCCGGAGTGCTGATATCGGTGATACCATCAACCAGAGCTTCAGCGCCGAGGTTGGCAATCTGCCCGTCAGGGAAGCGCACCTGCTCGTCACCAAGCAGTCTGGCATTGCGTCTGAAAAAGCCATTACCGTCAGTCGCCACGGCGATGATGTAGCCTTCCACACCCGGATCGAAGTCAGAAGCGAACATCGTCATCGTCTGATTCTGTGAGAGACAGATAAACGAGTCAGCCACTGAGCAGCCGCTTTCGATGAAGAAGAGGTGAACGGCCACGCCTCTCTGATCGTCAGCATTGGTGATGCTGATGCGGGAATTGGTGGTCCCGGACGTGCTCGAATTGTAGTAGTTGTAGATGAGGATCGGGCCAGGATACTGATCGCTGACAACCGGAGGACCTTGCACTCCGGGATCAGCGGCCAGCGCCGCCACCGACATCAGACAAAGAGCCACGAACGCGAGAATTGTGTGTGTGAGTTTGTGTAAGGTTCGCATTGTAAAGGTAGTCTCCTTTCGAAGTCAGGGTTCCGTTGGTGAGGAACGTCTGCGATTGGTGATGGTTGCAATGATTCATCAACTGATGATTAAGCCAGCAGATGATGAAACCCCGTTGGTTGCTGGTTGCGCCTGACCGCCTGACTTGCAGGGCAGACAGGCAGGAAGAAAACTGCTTGATTACTGTCCGCTTCAGGTGAAACACCCTCAGCCTTCAGTCTGGTGGCATTCGCGGTCCTGAGCGATAACTGCTGCAAGCCTGGTTTTGAGTCCGGGATTTCGATTCATAAATCTCCCGGCAGGGCCGCCAACAGGGCACTTTGAGAATCTGGCGGTGACAGCCAAAGGACGCATGGGGAATGCCTTTGTCACTCAGGATCGCCGTCCTGTCAGGACAGACCGATCCGCATTTCTGGTTTGGGAGCCGGGAACGCGCTTCGCAATCCTGGCGAAATAATCCTGACCGATCAGGACTTCGGCGACGCGCAACCCCGGCGACCCTGGGGTGAGGAACAATCCTTGCTATTCTCGATGAGAGCAGGTTCTGGTGTTGTTTTCCTGCTGCGGCAGAAACTTCCGGGTGAACCCCCGCAGCTCCTCGCTCGTGCGCCGCCCTGATGCAGTGAACAATCACTGCCGGGCGCGCCACCGAAGCTGTGCGATGACTCAGTTCAGATGTCTGATGACCATCTGAAGACGATTAACGGAAAGCCAGGAAATTTTCTGCCCAGTGAAAATAATGAAACTAACCAGTGAGAGAATCTTTCAGTGAGATACTGCGAAGTGGCCAGGTGAGGCTTTTAATCGCAGGTGAGTAAGCTTTTTCGATAACGCTTCGTTTACTGCTTGCCGGTTGTGAGGTGCTTACTGACGGGCGGAGTGTAATGCAGTTCGTATTTGCGGTCAATACTTAGATTGATAAATCTTACCTGGTTCCATAAATTTTCCGCTCAGCTACCGGATTGCCAGTCTCGGCATGCGCCAGGGCCTGTTTACCGGTCG
>CAYWDW010000888.1:0-2538 GCA_964457105.1 uncultured Heliobacteriaceae bacterium | reverse complement strand
CGCTGCGCATCGGCAACGGGCTTGATCCGAAGGTCGAAGTCGGGCCGGTGATCAATGAGCAGGCCGTTGAAAAGATCATGGGCTACATTGAAATCGGGCAGCGTGAAGATCGCGCGAAACTGCAACTCGGCGGCAACCGCTTAAGCACATGCGAATATCAGCACGGGTACTTTATCGAACCGACGATCTTTACCGATGTGCAGCCGCAGATGCGCATTGCGCAGGAAGAAATCTTTGGCCCGGTCGTGAGCGTCATTCCGTGTCGTGATTTTGACGAAGCCCTGGCCATCGGCAACGGCGTGAAATACGGCTTGTCGGCGGCCATTTACACGGCTGATGTCAATCGGGCGTTCAAGGCGATGGAGCAGATGCAGACCGGCATTTTTTACGTCAACTCCTCGACCATCGGCGCTGAAGTGCATCTGCCATTCGGCGGCACCAAAGCCACCGGCAACGGGCACCGCGAAGGCGCGATGGTCTCCTCGCTCGACATCTTTTCGGAATGGAAAGCCATTTACGTTGATTACAGCGGCAAATTGCAGAAAGCGCAGATTGACACGGTGCTGGCTGAATAGACTGCGAAACACACGGCTGTGAAAGCGGCGGCGGATTGAAGACTGAGCTGATCGGCCTTGATCCGCCGTTGCCGTGTCAATGGTCGGTCTGGCCTGGCGCGGGTCGTTTGAGGCGTCTGTGCGCGAGTTTCTTCAGGCGCTGCTGTTGCGACAGTTGTTCCTTCCGCTTTTCCGCTCTGGCCAGGTTGCGCTCGCGTGTTTCCTGCGACGGCGCGCCATTCGGTTCGCTCCTCAGATAACCAGCCAGCGTCTGAATGGTCGGATACTTGAACAGTTCGATCATTGACAGGTCGCGTTCAAATACTTCCTGCAATCTTCCGTGCGCTTTGGCGAGCAGCAGGGAATGGCCGCCGAGTTCAAAGAAATTGTCGTTGATGCCGATGGCTGCGGTGCCGAGGACTTCCTGCCAGATAGCGATCAGCTTTTCTTCGGTCTCATTGCGGGGCGCGATGTGTTCAGCGCTGACTGCGGCGTGTGAACTATCCATTGCCGCCAGCGCGCGGCGATCAACCTTGCCGTTCGGCGTCAGCGGAAAGGCTGCGAGCGCGGTGAAGTGCGAGGGAATCATGTATTCAGGCAGCCGCTGCCGCAGGTGGTCGCGCAGTTCCTGCAGCGGCAGCCGCGCCGTCGCGGCAGGGCGGATCGTGATGTCGTCGCTGGCAAACAGCCGCGCGTAAAAGGGCGTGTCTTTCCAGCTTCGTTTGAAGTGCGGTGAGGCGCAGGCAAAATCAATCGCTGCGCCGCGCTGCCTGATCAGCCGTCCTTTGATGGCGAAATCAGGATTCAGCCCGTTTTCACACAGGGTGCGCGTGATGGTCGCTTCGATGCGGTCACCGGCGCTGACCGCCACGCCGGGATCAAAGACCGGCAGCCAGACCGGCAGCCACGCATGTTCATGCTCCAGAATGTCAATCACCGCATCACTGATCGTGTGAAGCGTCAGCCAGACCAGAAAGCCATCAAATCGCCCGTCACGGCTGACGGTCAGCACAATGTCGTGCTGCGCTTCCGGCTCCATCGGCTGATTGAAGTGCAGGTCTTCAAAGGGCGCAGCATCTGAAAGCAGATGCGCACGGTTCACACCCTTGAGACTCAGGCGCAGATCGAACTGACGGCCCGTCTGCGCGAAAATCTTCCTGACATAATCGCCCGGCACCTGGTCAAAGCCGGGATGCGCGAGCAGTTCATCCGGCAGCGTGACGGCGCTGATGAGCGTCAGGCTGCGGTCGGGAATCATCACGCCGCCGGGTTTAAGAAAGCGCCGCGCATTGTTGATGATCGGCACAACTCCTTCGGCTCCGCCAATCGCGCCGACAATTTCCGAGACGCAGACATCGGCGAGTTCCGGCAACTCGACTTTCATCGCGTCGCCGTGAATGAGCGTAATCCGGTCCTGCAGACCGAGCCGTTCAAGCGTCGTCCTGGCTTTCTGATAAGTCTTGTTCATCAGTTCGATGGCGTAGACTTTCCGCGCGCCGCCTTCAAGACAGAAGCGGGCGAGGATGGCGTCCTGGCCGGTGCCGATGTCGACGACGACTTTATCTTTGACCAGCCGATTGATCGCGGCCTTGTAAACCTGGTTGCGCAGTTCATCGTGGGTCAGGGCGTAATAGATCAAATCGTCATAGACGAAAAACTCCGCCACCGAAGGCCACAATTCAACCGTCGGCGCAGGCTCTGGAATCAGGTAAGCCGCGAGCCGCTTGTCGCCCGGCGCGTGTTCCTGCACGACGACGGCGGCTTCACGAACCGCCGGATGCTGACGCAGCATGTTTTCAATTTCGCCGGGTTCAATTCTGAAGCCGCGAATCTTGACCTGCTGATCCACGCGCCCGATCAGCTCCAGATTCCCGTCCGGCAGCCAGCGGGCGAGATCGCCCGTGCGATACAGCCGGATTGCAGATTTGGGATTTGAGATTGCAGATTGCAGATTGACAGAGGCAGATGGCTGTAATTCTTCAAT
>CAYWDW010000887.1:0-2546 GCA_964457105.1 uncultured Heliobacteriaceae bacterium | reverse complement strand
GTTGTTCGCCCTGTTCTATTCCCTGTTCTATTCCCTGTTCTATCCCCTGCATCACGCCTTCACGCACTGCTTCCTGATACCAGGGGGCTTCTCTGATGACTGCCATATCCCACCTCATAATCTGCCTGATGAGGTCAACGTCCATCAGGAAAAAGACCGTTCATCCACGAAGTTACACGAAGATTCACGAAGAAAGAAACAGTCTGCCTGGTTCTCTTCGTGAATCTTCGTGTGACTTCGTGGATGAGCATTTTCCTGAACCCTGTGATTTCATTTACCCGGCAGCCTGCAAAATCGCGCGTTTGACGGCGACTTTGGCCAGTTGAATTTTATACCCGTTGCGGCTGAGCGCCTTCGCTCTGGCGACGGCGGCGGCGGCGGCGGCTTCGGCGACATCTTCGCTGAGCGTTTTGCCGACGAGCGCGTGTTCGGCTTCAGCCGCGGGCCAGGGCACGGGCGCGACGTGGCCGAGCGCGATCTTTGCTGATTTGACGATCCTGCCGTCAAGCTTCAGCGCAACCGCAGCGGCGGCGAGCGGCCAGTCGAGCGCTTCCTTGTGACGAACCTCGTAGGTTGCGCTTTTCACGCCGCTCGCTGACGGGATGATGATGTCGGTCACGATTTCGTTGGGCGCGAGCGTGTATTCGCGTTCGCCATCCGACTTCGGCGCGATGAAGAACTGATCGGCGGCGATTTCGCGCGCGCCTTTCGGGCCGTAGACTTTGATCTTCGCCATCAGCGCGATGAGCGCGGGCGCGAGGCTCGACGGGTTGACGAACTGCGCCGGGCCGTCGTTGCCCAGGATTGCGTGATAGCGATTATCGCCCGTCGGGACGAGCGGTTCGCCGTTTTCGCCTTTGGCGAGCAGGCCGAATCCGGCGCGGTAATACCAGCAGCGCGGGCGCTGGCACAGATCGCCGCCGACGGTGCCCACATTGCGAATCTGCGGGCTGGTGACTCCGGCGACGGCCTGCCAGATGGCCGGATAATTCTGCTTCACCTGCGCGCTGTCGAGTACTTCTTCAAAGGTCGTGAGCGCGCCGAGGCGCAGCGCGCCGCCCGACATCTGAATGCCTTTGAGTTCTTTGATGTCTTTGATGTTGACCAGGCGTTTCGGCGTAACGATGAAATCCTTCATCAGCGCGAGCAGGTCGGAGCCACCGGCCAGCGCTTCAGCCGCGCCCCATTCATTGCCGAGCAGCGCGACGGCCTGCTGCATCGTGGTCGGACTGGCATACTCAAATTTTTGCATTGCTCTGTCCTCCTCTCTTCTTGTCGAGCGCGGCCAGCACGCGATCCGGGGTGAGCGGAATCGTCGGCACGCGCACGCCGATGGCATTGGCGACGGCATTTGAAATCGCCGCGCCAGGGCTGTTGGTCGGCGGTTCGCCCAGACCGATGACGCCGCGTTCGTCGTAACCCTTGCCGGTCATCATGTGGACTTTGAATTCGCCAATGTCCATCGCTCCGGCCAGCTTGTAAAACTCCATGTTCGGGTTGAGCATCCGGCCCGTCGCGTGGTCCATGATCTTTTCTTCAAAGAGTGTGTAGGTGACGCCCATAATCATCGCGCCGAAGACCTGGCTTTCAGCGGTCTTGAGATCAAGCACCAGACCGCAGTCCTGAACGGCGATGAACTTGTTCATCTTCACGATGCCGGTTTCAATGTCCACTGAAACATCGGCCATCTGCACGCCGCCGACTCCGGCGTTGGTCAGTTCGCGGTCGCCCTGTCGGTTCACACCGCGCGCAGTGATCGGCTGCGCGCCGAGTTTGCGACAGGCTTCAGTCCACGAAATACTCTTTGACGGATTTGCAGTCACGCGGATGCGGCCTTCGACGGCTTCGAGTTCTTCGGGCTTTGCGCCAAGCGACTCCGCGACTTTGGCGAAAAGCTGATTGAGCGCGTCAATCGAACCGCGCCGCGCCGCTGAGCTGACGCCGCCGACGGTCGTTGAGCCGCCGGACGGACCTGAACTCGGATATTTGTTTTCGCCGATGTGAACCCGGACGGCTTCAAGCGGCAACCCCAGACTTTCAGCCGCAACGATCATCAGAATGGTTTTCGTGCCGGTGCCGAGGTCCTGCGTCCCCATCTTCAGATCAACCGAGCCATCGGGATTGATGATGACATCGCAGTTGCTCGCGTGACCGGCGCCGCCCCACGTATGCATTGAAACGCCGAGGCCGCGTTTGACGGCCTTCGTGCTGCCCGGCGCGCCTTCGCCGCGTGGCCGCCAGTTCTGTTTCCATTCGATCAGCTCTGCCGCTTTGACCAGTTCCTCGCGGTAAATGTCCGAGCGCGGCCTGAACATCTCAATGTTCTTCATCAGCAGCTCAACCGGATCCATCTTCAGTTGAGCGGCGAGATCATCGAGCGCGCCCATCGTGATCAGCGCCATCTGCGGATGGTTCGGCGCGCGCCAGGCCCGCTGCGGCCCGGTGTTGGTGGTGACGTTGGTGAAGCGCGCCCGCTGATTCGGAATGCCGGTCGCGGTGTTGAGCATGTAAGGCAGCGGCGGCGCGCCCAGGCCGCCCGGCCCGCC
>CAYWDW010000886.1:0-2550 GCA_964457105.1 uncultured Heliobacteriaceae bacterium | reverse complement strand
GAGTTGTTCGATGTAACTTCCAATTTGTCCCTCCTGATCCCGGCTGAGTTCGTTAGTTGGATATAGCCCCATGGTGCAGCGATTGTCACGCAACGCAGGCAGGTAAGCCGCCAGACTTTTACCGTCGCCAGTAAGTGCCGTGTTGAAAATCACATCTAAGTTCGGGTCATTGAGCAATTGATACGTCCGCGCTTGATGCCAGGAAAGGCGGCGCTCTTTAATAAAGCCGACAGTAACATCATCCGGCGCAAACCGGGAATAAACAGCTTTGAGTAACACTCGTTTCATCGCTTCTCCTTACCGCTGGCTTGATATTTGCCGACGATGTTCCGGGCAATCTTGACGGCCTCTTCCCGCAACCACTCCGGCTCCAGCACCTCCGCCCCCTCGCCCCACGGAAAAACCAGATACCACAGCACCTCACGCGGCTCGCTCACCTGCAGCGTCAACAGCAGGCTGCCATCTTCAAACCGCAGCTTCTGTTCCGACTCGTGGCAATAAGATTCATCAATGTAGCGTGCAACGTTGGTATTGAACTTGATGCGCACTTCCTGTGGCGGCCCCTCGCCCACATGCACGCGGAAGCTGTGGCGGTGGCGCTCGTGAAAGTCGTAGTCCCGCTGCACTTCAAAGCTGCCGACGTAGCCCAGGATGTTTTTGACGCGGCTCACGCGCAGCATCCGCACGACCCTTTCCTCCGGCACGAAGGCGTCCAGATAGAGCGCACGACCCTTGAAATAAATGGCGTAAGGTTCGATCAACAACTGTCGCTCGCGCTGCTGGGAAAAATCGTCATAGAGAATGTTCAGCCGCTGATTGCTCTCCTGCGCCTGCCGCAAGTCTTCGACGATGCGCGAATTGACGCTGAATTTCCGCTTGAGTACCACATCATCCAGCGCATAGCCGAGCAGATCGCGCACCCGGGTGTCGGAGTTAGCGAATAGCTTGCGAATGGCGCGCACCGCATCGAAGGCCAGCGTGTGATCGCCAGTGGCGGAGATTTGGCGCACGGCCATCACGAGCGAAAGCACTTCGCTGCCGGTCAGATCAGGCACGGGCAAATTCAAATCGTTCGCGATCACATAACGCTGGCGGCGGCGGTCGTAGCGAAAAACAAAGCCGATTCTGGCGAGCGCCTCTCTGTCCGCAAAAAATTGCGAGCGACTGACGCCCAGCACAGTCCACAACTGCTCCGGCGTTTGTCTGGGGTTGTCCTTGAGCGTGCGCATCAACTCAATCAAGCGGGCAAGGCGGCCGGGTATGTCAGCTTCTTTTTTCATAGCGAGCGCAATCGACCAGAGCGGTGCCTGGCCCAATAGCGCATTGTTCCGCTCAGTCCAGAGAGGGCTGGACTGAGCGCGCATTTTCTTTCACATCTGCCAGACACAAGAGTGCCTGAATTGATTCGGGGATCGGATCTGTTTCGGGAGACTGGCTGAAAAGGAGTCTCGCGCTTGTTCGGCGGCAGGCAGGGTAACGGATGTCTCAGGAGATTGCAAAAGGCAGAGCGCAGGACTCTGCCTTTTGCTGTGCAATCGGCGCGCTCAGTTGCGTTTGAGCAGATCGCGGATGTCGGTGAGCAGTGATTCGGTCGGGGTGGGTGGCGGCGGCGGTTCAGTGGCGCGCATGCGATTGTAGGCTTTCACGATCAGAAAGACTACGAAGGCGATGATCAGGAATTCAATTACCGTCTGAATGAAATCTCCGTACAGAATCGCCGCTTCGGGTTTGGTCACCTTTCCGGCGGCATCCGTCACCGCGGGGTCAATGACATATTTCAGATCGCTGAAATTGACTCCGCCCAGAATTTTGCCAATTGGCGGCATGATGATGCCGTTCACGACTGCGGTGACGACCTTGCCAAAGGCCGCGCCGATGACCACGCCAATGGCGAGGTCAAGGACGTTGCCTCGTTTGATAAAGTCTCCGAAATCTTTTGCCATGCCCATACTTTTTCGGTCTCCTGTCATTGTGGGTTTTCTGCGTTGCGGGAAACGACCTGTCAGCCGCCGAACTGAATTCGGCCACCGGATTTGAGCAGGGGGGAAACGGAAGGATAGAACAACGTGTGTCAGAGATTCCGGCGACCATCCCACCGGATGATAATCAGCGACTGAAAGGAATTGAATACTGTAACGCCGGGATCATATTGAGGTGATGACCCTTTTTCAAGGGCCGCGCTCAGCGTCACCGCACACATCACAACCTCACGGCAGAGAGCGCAGGCGTCGGAGCCGACACGGTTGCGAGCAGGGGGACTTTTCCGCGACTCAGGCAGGTTTCCAACACCGCCGGACTTGTAGTCAATGACCAGGTTTCGAGCAAGGGGTCTTTTCCGCGACTCAGGCAGGCGGGACGCCTGCGCTCCTTGTAATGCGCACCTGGACGGGAAATTGCGGCTTCATCCTGACTCGCTGTTGCGCTTTGATGATTGCGACACCTGACCTTTGCGAGGTGCGGCTTCCGGCGGTTCAGGGTTGACGCGGCGCGGTCTGGAATGAACTGTCGGGGCGGCCACCGGGCGCGCGGGCGTGACCGGACGGGCCGCCG
>CAYWDW010000885.1:0-2551 GCA_964457105.1 uncultured Heliobacteriaceae bacterium | reverse complement strand
AGCGCATCGCATCCGGCGACATAAGCCACTCCGTCCATCACGCTTGGCGTCGCATGCACAGGGCCTTCGGTTCTGAGCTTCCAGACAACTGAGCCATTGCTCGCATTCAAACAATAAAGATGACCGTCGTAAGAACCGATCAATACTTTGTCACCGACTACCACCGGCGATGATTTGATTTCGCCGCCTGTCTTGAACGTCCATTTCTGACTGCCGTTCTGCGCGTTGACCGCGTGAAAGGTTCCGGCCAGATCGCCGATGTAAACGACGCCGCCAGCGACAGCGGGCGAAGATTCGCCGATGCCGTCTTTGGTCGTCAGATATTTCCACTTTGCCTGCCCGGTCTGAAAATCAATTGCCAGCAGTTCGCCCGAAGCCGCGCCGACATAAACCGTCTGGTCCACAATCGCGGCGGACGATTCGATGGGTTCGCCCGCTTCATAAGTCCAGAGCAGCTTCGGCGTTGCCGTCATCGTGGACGACGAAACACCTGTCAATAAAGGCTCGCCGCGAAATTGCGGCCACGCGCTCCAGTGCGCCTGGGCAAAAGCAGATGGCAGCAGGCAGCAGGCGAAAAGCAGAAAACAGATGACAGATGGCAGATGGCAGATGGCAGATGAAGCAGCAGGCAACAGGCGCTGACTGATGCCTTCGATTGCTGATCGGCGATTTGTGATTTGTGATTTCGGCAGTTTCATCAGTATGCCCGTTCGTAAATTTCCATGGCTCCAGCGGCGTTCAGGACGCGCGGGTTGAATGTGCCGGTCCATTGTTTGGCTGCTTCTGCGGCCAGCATCGGCAGGTCGCTGCGCGCGACGCCGATCTGACGTAAGTTTTGCGTGAGTCCGCCCGCTGCGGCAAGTTGTTCGAGCCGTCGCGCCAGGCTTTCGCCAGGGTCGTGATGGCTGATTGCCTCGCCCGATATTTTCAGCAGTTCAGCGTAACGCTCAGCGACGACCGGTGAATTCCAGCGCACGACTGACGGCAGCAGCAGCGCAATCGCTGCGCCGTGCGCCGTGCCGTAACGCGCCGTCAGCGGATTGGCGCAGGCGTGCGTGGCGCCCAGCATCGAATGTTCAATTGCCGCTCCGGCAAAGTATGCGCCAAGCTGCATCGCCGCGCGCGCTTCGATGTCATCAGGCTTTTCAAGCGCGCGTTCGTAACTGCCCGCGAGCAGCCGCCACGCTTCACGCGCATACATTTCAGAAAGCGGATTGCGCCTGGTCGTGACAACGGTTTCGACCGCGTGCGCGATGGCGTCATAGCCCGCCGTCGCCGTCAGCGATACGGGCTGCGTCACGGTCAGCAGCGGATCGAGCAGCGCAATCTGAAATGCGGCCTGCGGATCGCCGCACGCCATCTTGACGTGCGTTTCAGCGTCGGAAATCAGCGCATAAGTCTGCGCCTCGCTGCCTGTGCCTGCGGTCGTCGGAATCCCGATCATCGGCAGCATTGGCCGCGCGGCTTTGCCGAATCCCCAATAATCTTTCATCGCGCCGCCACTGGTCAGCACAAAGTTGATGCCTTTGGCCGTATCGAGCGAACTGCCGCCGCCAAGGCCGATAAGCGAATCAACGCTGAGCGGCGCCGCAAATGCGCGCCCGGCTTCGATCATCGCGGTGTCAGGATTTTCAGTGAAATCATGAAAGGGGAAAACTTCGATGCCTGACTGAGTGAGCAGTCTGACAGTTTCATCAACATAACCGCAGGCAATCATCCCGCGATCAGCGACGAGCAGCGTGCGCTGAAAGCCGACTTCACGCGCCAGCGCGCCAAGCTGCGCGAGGGCGCCTGCGCCAAAAATCACTCTGGTTCGTGGTTGAGCATCGAATGGCGGGAACAGCGGGATGACAGTCATGATTCTGTGCCTTCCCGATTGGAGCTATTGCGACACCGCCTCGTTCGGGGTTTCGGCTTTATCATCCGATAATCAGCGCGATGGATTCACAGTTTGATTTTGACGGGGAAAGCCGGACACAGAGATGATTTCTTCAATTTGCTCAGCGCAGAGTAAAAACTCATGGCGCCGTATTCGTCGCAGAACCAGACTTCCTTTGCTCCTTTGGCAAAGTAAAGCTGCTGTTTCTCTGACATCTCTCTTTGCGAATTGCTCTCAGAGACGATCTCGACGCAGATTTCGGGAGCGATGGAACAGGCAATTTCATTCCTGATCCGGCGCAGCCTGGTCGGCGAAGCCCAGGCCACATCCGCAACCTTGACGCCTTTGCTGGTTTCAATCGCGCATTCGGTCAGCGGCTTTCCACTTTTCATCAGCCGGTTGAGCAGCGCACTGATTTCTCCCTGACAAATGGAATGCCAGACTTTGGTTGGAGACATCACCACCTGTCCTTCCTCGTTCAGTTCGATCTTGAAAGGCAGATTATGAAGATGCGGATTTTCGATTACTTCCCGCCAGTTCATGTGGGCACATCCTTTCGGCTACGGCACGGCCTTGTTGGGCGCTTCAGTTTTGGGCGGTGTGGATGACGCGCCCTGGGCCAGCGCGAAAAGCTGATTGCGATTCATGATGAACAGCATCCCGTTGGCCGGC
>CAYWDW010000884.1:0-2556 GCA_964457105.1 uncultured Heliobacteriaceae bacterium | reverse complement strand
TGCGGGGCGGCCCCCCCCCCCCCCACGCCACACCTGAACCGCCTGTGATTTCAGTATTGCCTTTTCCGCGCGGCATCGGGCATGCTTGGCCCGGTTGCGGTCGTCACCGGCTTCTCCTTCACCGTGACGATGAATCAGAAATGACAGTTACTCCCTGCCTGGCCCGATAAAAACAGCACGCTGAACTGCCGGAGAAAGTTGATGATGCGAAAACTCCTGCTGCCCATTCTGATTTGCCTGTTGAGTCCTGCGGCTCGGCCTGTCGTGTCGGCACAGAGTCTGAATCATCCGGCTTCGCGCCCGCGCCTGGTTGAAAAACAGCCATCCGCCGAACCCACCCCGACCACTGAAAACAGAACCGTCAGCAAAGTCAAAGCCGTCCCTCAACTGACCACTCAGCTTGTTGATGAACCCGCCGACAGCCTGCCTGTGGTACTCAGCAATCGTCGGCTGATCGGGCAGCAGCTTGAGGCGCTTGATTTGATGTTTCCCTTTGCGCTCTCAGAACGGCTGTTTGTGTCGCTGGAAAGCAAGGTGGGCGTGCCTTACCGCTACAACGGCACTGATGATTCAGGCTATGACTGTTCGGGTCTGGTGTGGCGCGCGTTTCAGGAAGCGGGCCTGATGTTCGAGCGGTCCTCGGCCCGCACCTACTGGGAGAGCTTTCCGGTGGCAACCGAAGCAGAGACGCGGATGTTCGGGACGCTCGTTTTCTTCAATGACCTCGGCCACGTCGGCATCGTGCGCGACGCGAATTCGTTTTACCACGCCTCGCGCTCGCAGGGGGTCACGCTTTCATCGCTGACTGGTTACTGGGGCAGCCGCATCACCGGCTTCCGGCGCATCCCCTTTGCCATGCCGGTCACGCAGCACGTCCGCCTTGAACAGCCCGAAAGCGGCGAACTGATTGACGCCACCGACCCGGCAGAAACCACGCCAGCCAGCGAGTCAGCCAAAGGCAAAAAAGGCAAAACGCCGTCAGACCGGAAAGAATCTTTCAGACACTGACCCGCCGCTTTTCCGCTTCAATCCTGAAGCACAGCCCTGATGACCTGCGCACTGCTCGAATAAGGCAGCCCCAAAAATCAGGACAAAAAAGTAAGGTGTCGAGCCTGCCCTGAAACAGCGCGAGCCTGGCTGGTTGCGCAACGTCTCTGCTGGCCTGGTCGTCAGAGCTATTTGAAATCGCCTCACCGGCCTGACTCTCAACGGATATGAATCCGTAAGGTGTTAGCAACCTTGCCGTCCACCGCCACGACCACATCCACTTCGCCCCGGCCTGCCAGCGTGCGCGGCAACCGCATGTTGATTTGATCAAGTCCAACGAAGCCGCCCTGCGCTCCGGCATACAGCACTTCCGCGTCCATCCCGCCGATCTTTGCGGTCACTGCCGACAGGCTGCTGCGATAACGGATGCCGGCCCCGAACAGAATCAGGAAGACCTGATCAGTTTCCGGGCCGAGGTCCAGCGGCGCGGGCACGAATTTATTCTGCTCGAACTGCGCCACCGGCTCGAGGCGCTGCGAACTGTCGGCTGTGACCCGCAGCGCATAGCCCGCCGGGACGCCCTGCCCGTCAGCGTTGGCGGCGAAGAGTCCCGGCGCGACGGTGGCCACCTGCATCGTCCCGGTGGCGAACTTCCCGTCGCCGCTCGTCACCGTCACCGCCGCGGTCCCTGCCGCCGTATCCGCCGGAATCTGGTAGTTGACCTGATTGGGCGAGACAAAAAAGAGTGGGGCCTCGCGCTCCACGCCTGCGCTGTCGCGCACCTTCACCTGGGTTCCGGCCAGCGTGGTGGGCAGCGGAATCGTCGTCGCGCTCTGCGTCGTGGTCGCCAGGCCAGCGCCGAAGACGGCGGCGATGGATTCTGCGGCGAGGCCTGTCGGGCTGTAACTGGCGGCTGAAACGCTCGTGGCGGTGGCGGCTTCCACGCGGCGCAGGATCGCGCCGTTCGCTCCGACTGCGAAGCCAGCCGATGAACTCATGAAATGAACACTGCGCAGGTCGGTCGTGCCAGCGCCAAATTCCTGCAACCAGGTATTGCCGCCATCGCTGGTTGCAAGAATCACGCCGCCATCGCCGACCGCCCAGCCGCGTTGCGCGTCCAGAAAAGACACGTCGCGCAAATTCGCTGTTGTGCCGCTGGTTTGAGCCGTCCAGTTCGCGCCGCCGTTGACGGTTTTCAGAATCGTGCCGCCGTTGCCGACAATCCAGCCAATGGTGTTGCTGAAACTACCGGTTGGTTCCAGCATATGAATGCCATTCAGCGCCTGACTGGTATTGCTGGTCTGTGAATCGGAAGGGCGAAAACGATCACCTGTCCATCTCGTAATCTGCCCGCCACCGCCTACCACCCAACCGTAGCCGGGCCGCAGGAAATGCAGATCCCGATTACCGAAATCTCTGGTTGGATCAGGGCCGCAACACGAGAATGACCCTTCAAAAAAGGTGAGACTGCCGTCAGGATTGAACCCATAATTGATGAAAAAACTATTCGAAGGAGAACCTGCCTCGCCGCCCGCCAGCCAGATTTCGTCAGAGCCCCTCATGAATTTT
>CAYWDW010000883.1:0-2556 GCA_964457105.1 uncultured Heliobacteriaceae bacterium | reverse complement strand
CCGGACTTTTCCGGCGGCATATCTTTTGCACCTGAAGCCAGTGGGATCAGTTGAGTAAGCAAACGGGCATACGTACTGGCTGAATCCTTGATTAAACTGCTTCAGGCCAGTTCCGGTTCAGCGCTGAACCGGGGCTGGCATTTTCAACTTACGGGGACAGGAAGGATGGACGGGATGAAAATTCTGATGGCTTATGATGGTTCTGACTGTGCCGATGCCGCGCTTGATGATCTGCACCGGGCCGGATTGCCGCCGCAGGCCGAGGCGGTCGTCCTGTCCGTCGTCGAAAACTGGCTGCCGCCGCCGTCAAGCCTGGAAGTTCTGGAAGCCGTTGACCGGCGCATGGAAGCGATGGCCCTGGCCGAGCGCGGAGCGACCCGCCTGAAATCGCTGATGCCGGGCTGGAACATCGAACCGGAACCGGGTTTCGGCACTCCGGCAGGCGTGATTCTGGACAAGGCCGAACGGTGGAAGCCCGACCTGATTATCGTCGGCTCGCACGGACGTTCAGCGATGGGCCGCCTCTTTTTCGGCAGCGTGTCACAGCATCTGGTGCAGCAGGCGCACTGCTCGGTGCGCGTCGCGCGCGGGCGACTTGATGAACCCGGACTGCCCGTGCGCATCATCGTCGGCGTGGACGGCTCAAAATATGCGCAGGCCGCCGTGCAGGCCGCTGCCGCGCGCAACTGGCCGACGGGCAGCGAAGCGCGCATCGTCAACGCGACGTGGTCGCTTCCGCCCACAGCGGACGAACCGATGATGATCCACGTTGCCGAGTGGATGGCCAGAGAAAGCGCGGTGGTCAACAAGATGATCGAAGCGGCTGCACAATCGCTCACTGCCGCCGGGCTGAAAACGACCGTCGTGATGAAGGAAGAAGAGCCGAAAAAACTGCTGCTCAGCGAAGCCGAAAGCTGGGGCGCTGATTCAATCTTTCTCGGCGCCAAAGGCGTGGGCCGGGTGGAGCGCATCCTGGTGGGCAGCGTTTCATCGGCAGTGGCCGCGCGCGCGCACTGCTCGGTTGAAGTCGTCCATCCAACCTGAAACTGCCTGAGGCGGGGAGGAATGCCATGCCAGAGATGACTGACAAATGCGCTTATGCCGAGTGCCACTGCCCGGCGCGAATGGATCAGGATTATTGCAGCGATTATTGCGAAACCGCCGGTGAACAGCCCGATTCGGTCTGTCTGTGCGGGCATCCTGAATGCCACCTGCTGCACACTGCGCCGCAAATGTGTCAGTACAAGGCGGGCGAGCCTGAGCCGACGGCGACTGCGGAAAATTCTCCGGCCTGAAGGCTCAGGCTTCAGCCGCGGCTTCCCTTCCTGCCGACTACCGACTACCGACTGCCGAATTCCCCCGACGGTCGCCGCATCTGCCAATCGCGATAAGAATGTGTAGTGACTGGCCGCACGGCATCTGTATAATACAGGCCTGACCGATTGATGCTGTATTCGGTCAGGGAGGATCATCAATGCCGGTTTGTTTTATCTCAAAGGTTCGCAGGCTTGTGGCCGACCCGGACCTCGCGCTCGATCTGGGGACGGCCAATACTCGTTTATATGCGAACGGGCGCGGAGTCATTGCCGATGAACCGTCGGTGGTCAGGATTTCGCCTGACACCGGGAGGATTGAATCAGTTGGCGCCAGAGCCGCAGGCCGCGAAGATTACGATGGGGGGCGGAATTTCATTGCGCCTTTGCACGGCGGCGTGGTGGCCGATGTTGGCGCGGCGGCAGCGTTGCTGGTGCCGCTGTTGCGGCGGGCGCGGCGACTCGGACTCCTGCGGCCCAGGGTGCTGGCCTGCGTGCCGTCAGATGCCTGCGCCGAAGAACGCGAAGCCTTGATTGAAGCGACCCGGCGCGCCGGCGCGTCAGCCGTCACGCTGACGCCTGAACCGCTGGCGGCAGCCGTCGGCATCGGGCTGGATATTTCGCTGCCTTACGCGCAGTTGCTCGTGGATATTGGCGACGGCGTGACCGATATTGCCGTGATTCGTTCCTCCGCGCTCGTTTCGACGGCGGCGGTGCGGACGGCGTGCAGCGATCTGATTTCAGCCGTGCGCAATAATATCGCTGCGCTTTACGGCGTCGAACTTTATCAGCGCGAAGAGCTGCGCCTGATTCGCAGCGTCGGCGTCGGGCAGCGCAAACTTTCGTCCGCGCCTTATGTCGCCGCCGGGGCTGATTGCCGGACGGGCAAACTGCGCCGGATTCCAATCAGCGGGCAGCATGTGGCCGAAGCCCTTGATCCGGTGGTCGCGGTCATTGTCGAAGCGGTGGGCCGGGCCGTCAGGGAACTGCCGCCCGAACTTGGCAGCGAGGTGGTCGAAAGCGGAATTCACCTGACCGGTGGCGGCGCGGGATTGCCTGGCATTGCGGAGTTGATCGCGGCTGAAACGCTGCTCGAAGTCAGCCCGGCGAAGGAGCCGATGAAGGCTGTCATCAGAGGCGCGAGCCGGATTCTGAAGGTCGGCGTGGCCACCAATGTCTGGCAGTCTGATTGACATCCTCCCCGCATTGGAAATGCGAGGATTCCTACTCGTTGGCAGGCAGG
>CAYWDW010000882.1:0-2558 GCA_964457105.1 uncultured Heliobacteriaceae bacterium | reverse complement strand
CGAGATTGAATACACGCAGCACGGCCCTGTGGTGGCGCGGCGCAATGGCCGGGCTTACACGATGGCGATTCCGTACTTCAACGAAATCGGCCTGACCGATCAGATTTATCAGATGTACACCGCGCGCAATCTGACGGAGATGAAAAAGGCGCTCGCGCACCTGCAACTGATGGCGCAGAACATTATGGTCGGAACAGTGCAGGGCGACATTTATTATCAGCGCACGGGGCGCGTGCCGATTCGTCCGAAGGGATTTGATTTCAGCCGACCGGTGCCCGGCAATACGTCAGCGAGCGAATGGAAAGGCATTCACCCGATGACAGACCTCGTGCAGATCACCAATCCGCCGGGCGGTTACATGCAGAACAACAACATTTCGCCCTGGACGATGATGAAAGACAGCCCGCTCGTGCCTGAGAAATATGCTGACCGGCCTGACGTTTATAACGATACGAAACGCGAACCGCATCAGCGCGCGGCGATGACGCTCGAACAACTGGACGCCGCGCAGAACGTCACGCCCGAACAGATGATCGGCTTCGCCTTCAGCCCGCAGATTTACAAAGCCGAAGACTGGCAGGCGCGTTTGAAAGCCGCGTGGGAAAAGGGCGGCGGGAACGGGCACAGCGCCGATGCGACGACTGTCTACAATCTGATTCAGAACTGGAATCGTCGCAGCGATGCTGATTCGACCGGCGCGCTGGCCTTCTATGCCTTCAAGCTGTCATTGCCATCGAAGCCTGAACAAACAGCCGTCAGCGTGCCTGCCACGCTCACTGACGAAAAGCTGACTGAGGCTCTGGGCAAAGCCGCCGAGTGGCTCAGAAGCAATTTCAATGCGCTTGAAGTTCCTTACGGTCGTTATTTCCGCGTCGGTCGCACGGGCGGCAAAACGTATCCGGTTGCGGGTGGCACGGTCGCTGAAGCGGGAATGGCCACGCCGCGCGCGATCAGTTACAAAAAGATCGGCAGTGAAATGGTCGGGCAGGGCGGTCAGACTTCAACGCAGATCGTGATTCTGACGAAGACGCCGCAATCGTTCACGATTCTGCCGCTCGGCGAAAGCGATCATCCCGCATCCGGCCACTGGGACGATCAGGCCGCGAAGCTCTTCAGCAAAGGCCGAGCGAAATCAACTTACTTTCTGCGCAAAGCCGAACTGCTCAAACACGTCACCGCGCGCAAAACGCTCGTGCGCAGCAAAGCGATGGTAGCTGCGCAGTGAAGCAAAAAATTATCAACCACGGGGGACACGGGGAGACACGGGGAAGAACAGACAGAGTGGGAGGCAAGGAGACAGGGAGAAAAAGACTGATTGCACACTCTCTGTGTCTCCCTGTCTCCACCCTTTCCTTGTCTTCTTCTTCCCCTCTTCCCCCGTGTCTCCCCGTGGTTTTATTCTGGCTGCCGATCCGTCATGACTGAACATCGCAAAGCTCCGGCATATCTGGCCTTCGCTGTGACGAGCATCTGCTGGGGCAGTAATTTTCTGGCGATTCGGGTGGCGCTCGAAACGCTGCCGACGATGCTGATGACGGGCCTGCGGTATGTGCTGGCGGGCGCGGCGCTGCTGATTATCTGCCTGCTGACGAAACAAAAACTGCCGGAGAAAAAATCCGAATGGTCGCGCCACGCGATGATCGGAGCCATGATGATCGGCGTTGGCGCGTGCGCCGTGGCCTGGGCCGAGCATTACATTACGAGCGGCTGGACGGCGCTGCTGCTTTCGACCGGGCCGTTCTGGATGGTGCTGGTCGAATCCGTGCGCGGCAATCATCAGCAGATCACGGCGCCGAAACTCGCGGGCATCGCCATCGGTTTTATCGGCGTCGTGCTGCTGATCGCGCCGAAAATCGGTGGTCAGACGTTCGACGCAATGTTTCTGGCCGGAGTCGTCGCGTTGCAGATTGCGGGCATCGCGTGGAGCATCGGGTCAGTCTGGGCGAAGTATGGCGCGTTTACTGCGCGCCCGTTTGTCGCGTCGGCAATGCAGATGCTGGCTGGCGGCACAGCGCTGTGCCTGCTCGGCCTGATGACGGGCGAAGCCGCGCATTTCAGTTTCACGCCGCGCACTTTTGCCGCCTTCGTGTTTCTGACGATCTTCGGTTCGCTCGGCGCTTATTCGGCCTACGTCTTTTCACTTTCCCGGCTCAGCACGATCACGGTTTCGCTTTACGATTACGTCGTGCCGGCGATTGCGGTGCTGCTTGGCTGGCTGCTGCTCAATGAGCCGGTCGGGTGGCGCACGATTCTTTCACTCGCGCTGATTATGTCGGGCATCGCGTTTGATGCTGCTTTGACGCGCTGGTCTGCCGCCGGTGCGCTGCCCGCTGAAGCGGCGGCAGAAAAGCGCTGACAGACTGATAACTCAGCTCACATTCTTCGGAGAATCCCTATGCCCATTCGACCCTGGCAACATTTATTCACTCTGATCGTTGTAATTTCACTGCTGACGCTGACAACCCTGGCGCAGCAGTCTGAAGGCCGGACGCAGGAAGACCCGGCGCAGCAGCGCCTGCGCGCGCTTGAGGAGCGGCTGAGCTTTATGGAACAGCAGC
>CAYWDW010000881.1:0-2567 GCA_964457105.1 uncultured Heliobacteriaceae bacterium | reverse complement strand
CCGAGCGGCATCTTCCAGCGCTCTTTGCCGTCTTTGCTGAAAGCGATCAGCCCGAAATCCTGAAAGAAGGCATAGACATTCTCGCCGTCCGTCACGGGACTTGGCGAAGCCGGGCCGTTGACATTCTGCAACCGGCCCTTCCGCGTGCGCGGCACTTCGCGCTGCCACAGAATTTTTCCCGTGCGGCGATCAAGGCAGAAGACCAGCAGCCTGAAATCCTCTTTTTCCTTCGTGTGCGCGGTGACAAAGATGCGGTCGCGCGTCAGCACCGGTGACGAATGGCCTGGCGGCAGCGCCGTCTTCCAGATCACGTTTTTATCCGGCCCGAATTCAACCGGCAGATTGACCGCCGCCGAAATGCCCGTGCCATTCGGCCCGCGAAACTGCGCCCATTCATCGCCCGCAAAAACCGTGTGACCGCAAAGAGTGATGAGGCAAAGCAGAGAGAAAAATTTCAGAGGTGATTTCATGCTTCAATCCTTTGTGAGTGTTTGCGCTTCAGGCCATCACAGAAAGCATGCTGAACATTGGAGCGCCGAGCGCGTGAGCGCCGGTGATTTCAACTCGCGCCGCCGCCTTGTCGCGTGACAGTCCTTTGGTCAGCAGTCGCCACGCGGTGTCATCGCTCATCCTGAGATTGCAGGCAGCGTCATCGCCGCTGCCTGCATGAAGTTTCCACGCGCTCTGTTCTCTCACGAGCGTCCATTCGCCGCCTGCGTCGCCCGTGATGGTAAATGTGATCAGCGCGCCATCATCAGCCTGCGTGTCTTTCCAGTTGTGCGGCAGGCCGCGCAGAAAAGTATCGAGAACAGGGAAGAGCCATTGGCGCGCGGTCAGCCCCGGCGCGTCGGCGGCGTCACGAATCTGCTGCTGATGATGCCACTTCTCCGTGTATTCGCGCGCGATGTCGAACCAGTTGGGCGAAACCTCTTCACCGGCCCACGCGACCGACCACAGGGCCGGCGCGAATGGATCGAGCGAACGAAACAACTCCGCCACCTGCGCGCCGGTGAGGGTGAGAAATTCAGTAAGCAGCGGCGGACTGATGCGCCGGGCCGCTCTGATCCAGTCGGCATTCAACTGATTCAGAAAGCCGACCAGCTCACGATAACTTTCAAGCGGCGCATCGGGCGGAACCTGCGGCGCCTGATCGCGCTGAAATGACAAGCGTCGGATGTCGCTGTCGAGCAGATGCGCGACGATGTCTCTGACTTTCCACGCGCCTGCCGCCGTCGGTTGATACCAGTCTTCATCAGACAAGGTTCTGAGCAGCGCGAGCAGTTCCGCGTGAAGCGCGGCGAATTGTTCAGTGACGAAGATCGGCTCGACTGGTTTCATGACTGTCTGACAAATGCGATGTGATGATGATCCGACTTTACCTGACCCGTGGTGAACTGGCAAACTGCGGCTCAGCTTTCACCATTCATTCTACGATGGCACGCGAAAATCAATTCCCTTCAGCCTGTGAATGCAGATGCGCCAGGGCGCTGCTCTTCTGCCTGCGGAGCGTTCTGCTGCCTGCCCCATATTTTTCTTCCGCCTGCGGAGCATTCTGCTGTCTGCTCCATCTGCGGAACATTCTGCTGCCTGCCCCATATTTTTCTTCAGCCTGCGGAGCAGGCATCAGAATAAAGCCTGGGGTGGAGCGTGAGCGGAACCCCAGGTTCAGGTCAATCCGAAACACCAGCCCGCGAAGGCGGGCGACAGACCATCCGCAACCTCTCATTTCCACAAATACTCAGGCTTGAATTCAATCTCATTGAGCTTCAGCATCCCGACGAATTCATCCTCGAACGATTGTTTTTGATGATGCGCCTGCTGATTCGCAATATACCTGCGCACGATTTCGAACTGCGAGGCGCTGACGGTAAATGCGCCGTAGCCGTTCTGCCAGGCAAAAGCCTGCGCGTCGGGAAAAATTTTGTGCATCCAGCCCGACGCATTGGCTTTGAGATCACGAATCACATCCGCAAGCGCCTTGTCCTGTCGCAGCCTGGCCAGCAGGTGAATGTGATCGGCCATACCATTGATCGCCAGCGCAATCCCACCCTGGCCGCGCACGATGCCGCCGATGTATTCGTGCAGGCGCGTTTGATTTGCATCAGTGACGAGCGGTTCACGGTCTTTGGTTGAGAAGACGATGTGATAAATCAGCTTGACGTATGACTGAGGCATGGCTGATTTCTCCAGGGGCTGTCGCCCGCCTTCGCGGGCTGATGTGTCCGGCTGCGCTGCCTGGGGTTCCGCTCACGCTCCACCCCAGGCTTTATTCTCGTGCCTGCTCCGCAGGCTGAAAAAATTTCTCAACGCCCGTCGAAAAATCTACCACCCGATGGCGCAGCCATCCTTGCGCACATCCGAGCCGCCGGCGAGCGCGCCTGTCACCGGATCAATCATAATTGCCTGATAACCACCGAACTGGCCTGGCGCCGTGGTCAGTTTGTGGCCGCGCCGTTCGAGTTCCTTTCTGACTGCTGCGCCAATCGCGGATTCGAGCGCGAGGCCGTTTTCAAAGTCGCGGAAGCGCGGCTGCTCACCGGCCTGCTGCACGTCCATGCCGAAATCAA
>CAYWDW010000880.1:0-2579 GCA_964457105.1 uncultured Heliobacteriaceae bacterium | reverse complement strand
GCCTGACTTCGCTGACCACGTTCGCCGCGCTTGCCTGCGCGATCAGCGGCCAGTCGGCATCGAGGCAGAGCAGTTCGATTGCAGATTGCAGATTTGAGATTGCAGATTGCAGATGCGCTTGTGTGAGGACGAGCCGCGCCTGCGCATCGGCGAGCATGAAGGCGAGGCGGTCAGCCGGATAACCCGGATCAAGCGGCACGTAAGCGCCGCCGGCTTTGAGAATGCCAAGCAGCCCGATGACCATCTCCAGCGAACGTTCGACACACAGCCCGACGAGCGTGTCAGGGCCGACGCCGCAATGTTGCAGGTAATGAGCAAGCTGATTGGCGCGGGCGTTGAGTTCGCGGTAACTGAGCGATTGCCCGGCGCAGGAAACGGCAATGTTGTCGGGCGTGCGCGCGGCCTGCTGCTCAAACAACTGATGCGCACAAGTGTCAGCCGGAAAGTCGGCGGCAGTGTCGTTCCATTCAATCAGCAACTGCCGAAGTTCAGCTTCGGTCAGCAGCGGCAGTTTCATCACCGCTTCATCAGGCGTGGCGATAAGGCCGGACAGCAGGTTGATGAAATGTCCGGTCATCCGTTCAATCGTGGCCGCATCAAAGAGATCGGTGTTGTATTCAAAGGCGCCGAGCAGCGTGTCGCCGCTTTCATTCATCGTCAGCGTCAGGTCGAATTTGGCCGTGCGGCTGTCGGCTTCAAGAGCCGTCACCGTCAGGTCGGCAAGCTGCTGCGCGCTGCGCGGCATGTTCTGCAGCACGAACATCACCTGAAAGAGCGGTGTGTGACTCAGGTTGCGTTCCGGCTGCAGGGCATCAACGACCATTTCAAACGGCAGTTCCTGATGCGCGTAAGCGCCAAGCGTCGTCGCGCGCACGCGCTTGAGCAGTTCCCTGAAAGTTGGATTGCCGCTGAGGTCCGTGCGCATCACCAGCGTGTTGATGAAAAATCCGATCAGCCCTTCAAGCTCCTGGCGATTGCGCCCGGCGATGGGCGTGCCGATGCTGATGTCGTCCTGATTCGTGTAACGCGCGAGCAGCGTCTGAAACGCCGCGAGCAAAGTCATAAACAGCGTCACGCCTTCGCGCCGGCTGAGCGCATTGATCTGCGACGAAAGCTGTGGCGACAATTCAAACGTGTGCGTCGCGCCGCGATAAGTCTGCATCGCCGGGCGCGGTCGGTCGGTCGGCAGTTCAATGATGGCGGGCGCGCCGCTGAGTTGTCGTTGCCAGTATTCAAGCTGCGCCGCGAGCGTTTCGCCCTGTAACCATTGGCGCTGCCAGTGCGCGAAATCAGCGTACTGAATGGCGAGCGGCGGCAGCGGCAGCGGTTGCTGATTCAGCAGCGCCGCATAGCAGGCCGTGATTTCACGAATGAACACGCCCATTGACCAGCCATCAGAAATGATGTGATGCAGCGTCAGCAGCGCGACGTGCGTTTCAACATCAAGCCGCAGCAGCCGCACCCGCACGAGCGGGCCGCGCTCAGGATCGAAGGACCACTGCGCTTCATCGGCCACGCGCTGCGACACTGCGCGGTCGCGTTCATCCGCCGGTAAATGGCTGAGGTCTTCAACCGGAATGGTCAGCGTCAGTTCAGGCGCGATCACCTGTGCGGCTTTGCCGTCGCGCGTCAGAATCGTCGTGCGCAGCGATTCGTGACGTTTGATGACTTCGTTCAGACTGCGTTCCAGCGCCGCGACATCAAGCGGCCCGCTCAGTTGCAGCGCCGATGGAATGTTATAAAAAGGATTGTCCGGTTCAAGCTGCGCGAGAAACCACAAGCGCTGCTGCGCATAAGACAGCGGCAATTCGCCTGCGCGTGCAACCGCTGTGATGGGCGGCGACGAAACGCCCTGCGCGGTGCGGCTGATGGATTCAACTCTGCCCGCGAGCGCCGATACCGAGGGCGCTTCAAACAGTTCGTGCAGCGGCACCTCAGCGCCAAAGGCCGCACGCAGGCGCGACGTGACCTGCGTGGCCAGCAGCGAATGCCCGCCGAGTTCAAAGAAATTATCTTCAGCGCCGACACGGCTGACGTTCAGCACCTGCGCGTAAATGCCTGCGATAATTTCTTCGGTGGCCGTGCGCGGTGCCCTGAATTCATTTTCAGATGCCGCCTTGTCCGGCGCGTATTTCGCCGATTGCAGCGCGCGGCGATCAACCTTGCCGTTCGGCGTCAGCGGCAGTTCGTCCAGGCTGACAAAGGCCGACGGCACCAGCCAGCCGGGCAGTTGCTGCTGTGCAAAGCTGCGCCATTCACCGGCGCTGATCGTTGCCCCAGGCTGCGCGACGTAATAAGCCGTCAGCCGTTTGTCGCCCGCCACATCCTCGCGCACGATCACCGCTGTTGCCTGCACCGCCGGATGCGATGCCAGCACTGCTTCGACTTCACCCGGCTCAATTCTGAAGCCGCGAATCTTGACCTGCTCATCCACGCGCCCCAGAAATTCCAGACTGCCATCAGCGAGACGGCGCACGAGGTCACCGGTGCGATACAGCCTGATTGCAGATTGCAGATTTGAGATTGCAGATTGGCTGAGGTCTTCTCTGTCAATCTGCAATCTGCAATCTGCAATCTGC
>CAYWDW010000879.1:0-2585 GCA_964457105.1 uncultured Heliobacteriaceae bacterium | reverse complement strand
ATCAACCGGCTGACGACTGAAGGCGGCGTGCCGTATTTTCTGGCACCCGGCAATCATGACGTTTCGAGTTCGAACGATCTGAACAATCCCGAACGCATCAAGGGCGTCAGAAATTTTCTGGCGATGAATGCCAGGCTGATTCCGCCCGATGGTTCGCCGCGACGGCTCGCGGGTTATCCGGTCTACGCGTTCGGTTACGGCAACACGTTTGTGCTGGCGGTTGATTCAAACATTGCGAATGACGAAAAGCAGTTCGAGTGGATGCGGTCACAGCTTGAAGGGCTGGACCGTAATCGTTACCGACACGTCTTCGTGGTCTGTCATCATCCAGCCTGGTCATCGGGCGGACACGGCGGCGCGAATGTCGAACCGATGACCGCCGTGATTCGCAATCGCTGGATGCCGCTCTTCAGACAGCATCACGTGCGCGCGCTTTTTGTCGGGCACGAACATTTTTTTGAGCACTGGGTCGAACGCTATGAACAGGACGGCAAACAATACCGCTTCGATCAGATTCTGACCGGCGGTGGCGGCGCGCCGCTTTATGAATACAAGGGCGATCCTGACATTCGCGGCTACATCAAAGCCAATGCTGCCGAAAAGGTCACGCTCGAACGCCTGTCAAAACCTGCCGCCGAACCGGGCGGCAATGCTTATCATTACGTGCTGGTCAAAGTTGACGGCGACAAAATCAGCCTGGAAGTGATCGGCGTGGACTGGGGCCGTGATTACCAGCCTTATCGCAGCAATAAAACCAGCCTGGCCGATGACGGTACCGAGGCCAGGCCGTAACCACAGACAAAAGAGGCCACTGCATGCACAGCAAACTGCTCCGACGATTCATCACAACTTCATTCACGCTGCTGCTGGTCGCGCTGCTCAGCGTGCCGCCGGTGGGGCTTTCGATTTATGCACAACAGAAGCGACAGACACAGCGCAGCCGGATTCGCCTGGTCGTCGGCATCGTGATTGACCAGTTTCGTTATGATTACCTGATGCGCTTTGAAGATCAGTTTGGCGAAGGCGGATTCAAACGACTGCTGAATAGCGGCGCGGTCTTTGCCAATGCGAACTACCCGTACACGCCGACGATCACGGCCTGCGGTCACGCGGCATTTATGAGCGGCACGACGCCCGCGTACAACGGCATCATCGGCAACGAATGGTTCGACCGTGCGAGCGGCAAACGTGTCACGAGCGTGGTGGATGACAAGGTGGAACTGCTCGGCGGCAAACCCGACGGCAAAGGCGCGTCACCCCGGCGGCTGATCGGTTCGACGCTCGGCGATCAGTTGAAACTGCGCACCGCCGGGCAGGCCAGAGTCATCGGTGTTTCGTACAAGGATCGGGCGGCGATTCTGCCCTCCGGCAAACATCCGAACGGCGCGTACTGGTACGACAGCAGCAACGGCGCGTTCGTGTCGAGCACGTATTATTTCAGCGCGCTGCCGGAGTGGGTGCAGAAATTCAATCGTGAACGGCGCGTGGATCGCTACTTCGACAAGGTCTGGAACCGGCTGCTGCCCGAAGCGGCTTATGCGCGTTCGCTGCCCGATGATTCAGCTTACGAGACCCCGGACAAGGACTGGTCGGCGGGCAGAACGTTTCCCTACCGGATCAACGGCGGCGAGGCGCAACCCGGCGCGAAGTTTTACAAGCAGTTTGAATTCACGCCCTGGGCCAACGAACATTTGATCGCGTTTGCCAAAACCGCTGTCGAACAGGAAAAGCTCGGCGCGGATGACGTGCCGGATTTGCTGACGATCAGTTTTTCTGCCAACGACCTGCTCGGTCATTCGTTCGGTCCGTACAGCCAGGAGATGCAGGACATCACGCTGCGCACGGACCGCATTCTGGCTGATTTCTTCAATTACCTGGATCAGCGGGTTGGGTTGCAGAACACGATCATTGTGCTGACGGCGGATCACGGCGTCGGGCCGGTGCCTGAACACGCGCAGGAATACGGCATGGGCGGGCGCATCGATGGCAAAAAAATCACCGAGACGATTCAGGCGGCGCTCAATCAACGCTTCGGCCACGATCAGTGGCTGCTGGAAATGGACAAAGACAAATACCTCATCAATGGCAATGTCTATTTCAATTACGAAACCATTGCGCGCCACCAGGTGACACGCGCCGATGTGGAGCAGGTCGCCTGCACGGCGGCGCTGACCGTGCCAGGCCTGGCGAATTGTTACACGCGCACGCAGTTCGCCACCGGACAGCTTCCGCACACGGCGTTTGCCAACAACGCGGCGCTCGGTTTTCACCCTGACCGCAACGGCGATCTGGTGCTTGTCTCGCAGCCGTTTTATCTGACGGGCGAAACGATCACCGCTTCGCATGGGACGCCATACAGATACGACACGCACGTGCCGGTGATCTTTTACGGCGCGGGCATCAATGCCGGTGTCTTTCTGAATCCGAGCGCGCCGATTGATATTGCGCCGACGCTGGCCGCCATTCTCAAAATCAATCCGCCCAGCAACGCGACCGGTCAGATTCTGACCGAGGCCATCAGAATCAATCAGAAACCCTGAGCATTGCAGATTGCAGATTTGTGATTTCAGATTGCATATTCCGGG
>CAYWDW010000878.1:0-2589 GCA_964457105.1 uncultured Heliobacteriaceae bacterium | reverse complement strand
GCAATTGGTGAATCTCTATCGTTCAATCTGCAATCTGCAATCTGCAATCTGCAATTAAGCAATGTCTGATCGCCACGCCCGACAACCTGAAAACGTCGCCGGAGCCTTTTACGTTGACACGAGCTGCATTGACTGTGACGTGTGCCGCGACATTGCGCCGGACAACTTCACGCGCCAGGAGAAAGATGGTTACTCGTATGTTTACCGGCAGCCGCGCAGCGCGCAGGAACTGAGCCTGTGCCGCGAGGCGCTCGACGCCTGCCCCGTCGAAGCGATTGGCAGCGACGGCAGTTAAGCGCGGCATCAACGCTCACAGATCACATCAGGGCAGGGCCACCAACCCTGCCTTTTCATTTCATTCAGGCTCGGCCAGCGGTTGTCAGCATCGTCAGACTGGAGGGCAACGCCTCGCATGAACTGGACACAGACCTATAACCCTGTCGGCTCTTTGCTGCTTTCGGCGCTTGTGGCGGCGTTGCCGGTGGTGGTGCTGCTCGGACTGCTGGCGCTTTTTCACGTTCGGGCGCACATTGCCGCGCTGGCCGGACTGCTGACTTCGCTGCTGGTGGCCGTGATCGTCTACGGCATGCCGGTGAAACTGGCTGTGGCGGCGGCGGGCAACGGCGCAGCCTATGGCTTGTTCCCGATTGGCTGGATTGTGCTCAATGCCATCTTCGTTTACGACATCACGGTTGCCACCGGCAAGTTCGAGGTCATTCGTCACACCATCGCCGGGCTGGCCGGTGACCGTCGTTTGCAGGCGCTGCTGATTGCTTTCAGCTTCGGGGCTTTTATCGAAGGCGCTGCCGGATTCGGTACGCCCGTCGCCATTTCCGCCGCGATGCTGATCGGCCTCGGATTCAAGCCATTGCAGGCGGCAGGGCTGGCGCTGATCGGCAACACTGCGCCGGTCGCTTATGGCGCGCTCGGCACGCCGCTGATTGCGCTGGCCAGGGTGACGGGGCTGCCGCTTGAAGAACTCAGCGCCACCGTCGGCAGGCAGTTGCCGTTCTTTTCTGTGATTGTGCCGTTCTGGCTGATTTGGGCAATGTCGGGCTGGCGCGGGATGCTTGAAATCTGGCCGGCGTGTCTGACTTCAGGGGTGAGCTTTGCGCTGGTGCAGTTTCTGGTCAGCAATTATCACGGCCCCTGGATTGTGGATATTGCCGGAGCGATTGTTTCAATTCTGGCGCTCGTGGCATTGCTGAAAGTCTGGCAGCCGCGCACTGAATGGCTGTTTGAGCATGAAGAAAAGGACGAGAAAGGCGACCGTGTGGCGAGCGTGGTGTCAACTCGTGAGGCGTTCGTGGCCTGGATGCCCTGGGTGGTGTTGTCGGTGCTGGTGTTTTTGTGGGGATTGCCGCAGATCAAGGTGTTGCTCAATAGTTTGTCGCTGATTGAATGGCACATTCCGGCGCTCGACAAAATGATTCTGCGCGCGCCGCCCGTCGTGCCGCAGCCCAAAGCCGAAGAGGCCGTCTTTCAACTCAACTGGGTGTCAGCGACCGGCACGGCGCTGCTGCTGGCTGGCATCATTTCGGGGCTGCTGCTGAAACTCTCGCCGGTGCGACTGCTGAAAATTTATGCGCATACTTTCAAGCGGACGCGCCTGTCGCTGCTCACGATTGCCGCGATGCTCGCGCTTGGTTTCACGACGCGGTATGGCGGGCTTGACGCGACTATGGGCCTGGCCTTTGCGAGTACGGGCTGGCTCTTTCCGTTCTTCTCGCCACTGCTGGGCTGGCTGGGCGTGGCGCTGACCGGCAGCGATACGTCATCGAATGTCCTGTTTGGCAACCTGCAACAGATCACCGCGCAGCAGCTTGGCATTTCGCCGGTGCTGGCGGCGGCGGCCAACAGTTCGGGCGGCGTGATGGGCAAGATGATTGATGCGCAGTCAATCGTGGTGGCGAGCATTGCCACCGGGCAGCGCGACGGCGAGGGCCGGATTCTGCGCTACGTTTTCTTTCACAGTATCGCGCTGGCTGTGCTGGTGGGCCTGCTGGTGCTGGCTCAGGCATATGTTTTTCCGGGAGTCGTGCCGTGAGTTATCAGCGTAGCGTTGATGGATTAACCGAACGGATTGAGGCAACAAGAAACCGATGAGCAGAACAGAACAGGCAATTATCTTTGATCTCGGCGGCGTGCTGATTGACTGGAATCCGCGTCACCTGTACCGCAGGCTGTTTGTTGATGAAGCCGAAATGGAAAAGTTTTTGAGCGAAGTCTGCACTCCGCACTGGAACGAACAGCAGGACGCGGGAAGAAGTTTCGCTGAGGCGGTCAGGCTGCTGACTGAACAGCACCCTGAACACGCGGAATTGATCCGAGCCTTCTGGCAGCGGTGGCCTGAAATGATCAGCGGCGCAATCGAACCAACCGTGCAGGTGATGCGCGAATTGAAAGCGGCGGGTTATCCGCTGTACGCGCTCAGCAACTGGTCGGCTGAAACGTTCCCGCTGGCGCGCCCGATATTCGAGTTCTTCGACTGGTTCGAGGACATCCTGATTTCAGGCACGGTGAAGATCATCAAACCCGACCGGCGCATCTTTGAACTGCTGCTGCACCGCATCGGCAGAACCCCCGGCG
>CAYWDW010000877.1:0-2593 GCA_964457105.1 uncultured Heliobacteriaceae bacterium | reverse complement strand
ACCGCAGGCTGAACTGACTGCGTTCGCCCGAACGATCCTGAACTGGTTGTTTGGTAGTAATTCTGACCATCCCGCCATCGCTGGTCATGTTTTGAATCTGATTGCGCGCGATGGCGAAGGACGATTGCGGCTGGTCATCGTCAATAAATACCAGGTATTCTCCGACCAGGGCGACCTTGCCGTTGACGCTGCCGAACGGTACGGCCAGTTCCGCCTTCTTCACCGCGACGCTGGTTTGCGCCAGCGCTGCGCCACACAGACACAGCAGGGCAGCGGCCAGAAAAAGAATCTTACGTTTCATGTGTTGATCGTTCCTCCTTGTTCCTGATGATTGATTGTGATGTGGCGGCCATTCCGGTTGCCTTAGCGAGCCGCCACAAGTTGATTGAAGTCGGCGTACATCTGCGCGATTTTTTCTTTGACGGCTGGGTCCGCCTGCGCCAGTTGCGCGGTGATTTCGTCCCGCCGCGCGATAAACGCCTGGAGTTTGTCCTTCATTGCGGTATTGCTGGTGGTATTGATGGCCGCGCCGAGGCCATCAAAAAAGCTGGTCGAGTAAGTGGCGGCCTGGGAATAGTTATTCCGATTAACCTCAAAACTCGCCATGCCCAGTTGGCTGTGCAGTCGCGCCAGTTGTAATTGCTGCTCCAACTGTCCACGCTGCGTCGCGGCGCTGCTCAATTGCTGTTCCAACTGTGCCCGCTGCTGTTCGATGGCGCTGGCGCTGCGGCACGACGGCACATAGCCCAGCAAAAACACTGCGACGAGTACGACTGCCGCAATGCCTGTGCGTTTGAGCCACGAGCCTGAGGTAGTGGCTTCGGTTGCTGACTGATTGTTTTCGCTCATCGCGATTATCGCCTCCTCTGACAGACAGGATGATGCGCTCTGCGGCATGCTGCGCCGCACTACTAATGCCATTTCTGCTAAAAGCTGTTTCGTCAGGATGGGCTTGTTATTATACATGCGCTTCACGACTCATCAAATCGCTCGTTCGCCGCTGCCGCCGCGCCAATCACGCCCGCTTCATAACCGAGCGGCGAAAAGCAGACTTTCAGTTGGCGCAGTTCCGGCGCGAGCAGCGTGCCGGTCAGTTCCTGTTGCAGGGTTTCCAGCAGCATCGGATTGTTTTGTGTGAGTCCGCCGGCCAGCACGAGCAAAGCCGGATCAAGCAGATGAATAACTGCCGCGCAACCTCGCGCCAGCACTTGCGCCAGCGTGCTGATCGCGTGTTGTGCCAGCCTGTCTCCGGCTGCTGCCGCGCTGATGATGTCGGCAGCGGAACTGAATCCGTCACCGGCATAGCGCCGCAGCGCAGCGGCATTCGCATACATTTCCAGACAGCCGCGCCCGCCGCAGGTGCAGGGCAAACCATCGGCTTCGATTTGCAGATGGCCGATGGCATTGGCGACGAAATTTGCGCCCTGATGCAGCCTGCCGCCCAGATACATTCCGCCGCCGACGCCCGTGCCAAGCGTGAGGCAGAGAAAATCATCCACGCCTCTGGCCGCGCCGAAATGCCGTTCTGCCACGGCTGCGGCGTTGCCGTCATTGATGACTGTGACGGGCAGGCCGCAGGCTTCCTGCAATGCGCGCCCCGGTTCCGCGCCTGTCCAGCCGGGCAGGTTGTCGGAAGCGTAAATCACTTTGCCCGTCGCCGGATTCACCCAGCCTGCCGTCGCCAGGCCGATGGCAGTTGGCTCGATGTTTTTCAGGCGTGCTGCATCCAGACAATCCCGCGTCACTTCCTGCAACTGCCGGATCAGTGTTTCAGCGCCTTCACGCGCGGTCGTCGCGGTCGTGGCGGAAGTCATCAACCGGCCCTCGTCCGACACGAGGCCGGATTTGATGTTGGTGCCGCCCAGATCAATCCCGATGAAGTATCGCCTTGTGGCGCGGCGTTGCGCTGCCGCTTCAACGGCGGCGGCAAAGCGTCGCGTGATTTCGTGCGGGCGGGTGATGGCCGTGCCGACAATCACCGCGAAGGCGCCAGCCGCCATGGCGTCGCGCGCTTCAGCAGGCGTCCAGATGCGGCCTTCGGCAATGACGGGAACCTTGATTGCGCGAGTCAGTTCCGCAATGAACTGCGCCTCGAAGTTTTTGAGGTGCGCCGTGTCGAGCGTGTAACCGCGCATGGTCGAAAGCACGCCATCGGCGCCCGCTGCCTCTGCGGCCTGTGCTTCTGCCAGCGTGGCGATGTCGGCCAGCACCGGCACGCGCAGTTCAGACCTGATGCGTTGCAGCCTTTCCAGCGCGCCGTAGCTTTGCCCCCGCGTTGTGACATCAAGCGCGATCAGATCGGCTCCGGCTGCCACCAGTTCCCGCGCGGATTCAAAGGAAGGCGTAATCAGAATCCGCCCGTCTTCCGCGTAACTTTTCCTGATGCCGATGATCGGGACCGGCACGGCGGCGCGAATGGCCTGCACGTCTTCGACGCCCTCAGCGCGAATGCCCGCAGCGCCGCCATCCACTGCCGCGCGCGCGAACCGCGCGATTGCCGCCGCGTCACGGAACGCATCGCCTTCAGCCGCCTGGCAGGAAACGATCAGCTTCCCGCGTAATGATTGATGAATTGCAGAAATTGAGTTCATGG
>CAYWDW010000876.1:0-2595 GCA_964457105.1 uncultured Heliobacteriaceae bacterium | reverse complement strand
CGCTGTGGGTTGAAGCAGATCGAAGGGCAAGGGGGCAGCAAGGCCCATCCGACTGTTGGCACATTACTCCACGATCAGGCAGATGAGCCGGGGTATGAAACCGATGGCGACGTGAAGCTGCTGCGGGCGCTGCCGCTTTATTCGACGCGATATGGTCTGGCGGGGAAGGCGGATATTGTCGAGCTGCGACAGGGTGTGCCCTGTCCGGTTGAATACAAAAAAGGCAGGCGGCGGCAGTTCGAGAACGACGACATTCAGCTTTGCGCGCAGGCGCTGTGTCTCGAAGAGATGTTCGGCGCGACGGTCACTGAAGGGTTCATTTATCACGCGGCGAGCAAACGGCGGCGGCAGGTCGTGATTGATGAACGATTGCGCGCTGAAACGATTCAGACGATTGCGGCGGTGCGGCAGATGCTTGCGGAAGCGCGTGTGCCGGCGGCGGAACTCAAGCCGCGCTGCGACGGGTGCAGCCTGCGCGGCGTGTGTCTGCCGGAACTGAGCGGGGCCGCAGCCTCGGCGGCGCGACAGGCGCAGTATCAGCGCGAACTGCTCGAACAGGAGTAAAGCAGGCAGGCTGCCTGCGCTCCCAGGGAGTGACGATGGAGATCAAACAGAACACGCTGTATCTGACGACGCCGAACACCTGGGTCGGGCGCGATCATCTGACGCTCAGGATCGAAGTCGAAAAGGAACTGAAGCTGGCCGTGCCGATTCATCATCTCGAATCCATCTGCGCCTTCGGACAGATTGCCTTCAGTCCGGCGGCGTTGCAGTTGTGCTGGGAACACGGCGTGGCGGTCAATCACCTGTCTGAGAACGGCTACCTGATCGGGCGCTGGGAAGGCGTGCCGAAAACGAGCGTGACGCTCAGGCGCGCGCAGTATCGCGCGGCGGATGATCCGCTAAAGACCGCCGGGATTGCGCGGCAGTGCGTGATCGGCAAATTGCAGAATGCGCGGCAGAGCGTGCTGCGTTCGGGCCGCGAGACCGAAGCGGCGGACGAACGCGAACGGTTGCAGCAGTGCGCGGCGGAATTGCAGCGGCTGATCGGGCGATTGAATCAGCAGGCCGCCGCAACAGCGGATGAAGCGGAAGCACTGGCCGGGGCGTTGCCAGGAGAGCCGGACGATGAGCCGCGCCTGGTGGATCGGATTCGCGGTTATGAAGGGCAGGGCGCGAGTCTCTATTTCGAGGTCTTCGCGCTGCACCTGCGACAGCAGCGGGAGGATTTCAATTTCACTACGCGGTCGCGCCGTCCGCCGCGCGATGCGATCAACTGCCTGCTGTCTTATCTGTACGCGCTGGTGCGGCACGATTGCATTGCGGCGCTGGTGGCGACGGGGCTGGATCCATTCGTCGGCTACCTGCACGCCGAGCGCCCGAACCGGCCAGGGCTGGCGCTGGATCTGATGGAAGAGTTTCGCCCGCTCGTGGCCGACCGGCTGGCGGTGACGCTGGTCAACCGGCGACAGATCACAAAGGATGATTTCGTCTTTCGTGAAGGCGGCGCGGTGGAATTCACCCAGGCCGGGCGCAAGGCAGTGATCGCGGCCTATCAGACGCGCAAACAGGAGGCGGTGCGGCATCCGCTGCTCGATCAGGAATTCCGCATCGGCCATCTGATGCTGGCGCAGGCGCGAATTCTGGCGCGACACCTGCGGGGCGACATTCCGCAGTACCTGCCGTGCGTGCTGAAGTGAGGCGAAAAATGTTCGTGCTGATCACCTACGACGTCGCCACTGTTGACAAAGCCGGAACGCGCCGGTTGCGCCGCGTCGCCCGAGCCTGCAAGGATTACGGGCAGCGCGTGCAGAATTCAGTCTTTGAATGCAAACTCGAGCCGCAGCACTGGGCGCTGTTGCGCGACCGGCTGCTCGGTGAAATCAATGACAAGGAAGATTCGCTGCGGTTTTACTTTCTCGATGCCGATGTGGTAACAGAACATTACGGCACAAAGAAGCCGATTGACCTGGAAGCTCCGCTGATTTTCTGAAAGCTCCACAACCTGGAAATGAACTATGGAATTCGGAATTCGGAATTCGGAATTCGGAAGAAATGAAGAACCACAGCGCAGGGGGAGTGACTCCCGACTTCGCGGCGGTTCAGAAAGGAGGACGCCAGTGATCACGATAACACGCGGTCAGAACGCGAGCGCGAACCTGAAGCGGCGGTCAGAATCCGCAGGTTTCGCGCTGACGGCAAATGCCGTAAAACCGGCAGTCTGGAGCCAGACTGTTTCAGTCGCACAGTCCTTTCAGCTCCTGACAACAGCAGTTCGCGCATCAGGCCACCTAAGTCCAGGCAAAATCACAGCCTGGCGTTACGACAGTTCGCCCTACTGATGAAGTGGGGCGTGGATTGAAACCTGATGGAATAAACACGCAGTCGGAAGCTGCGCATGTTCGCCCTACTGATGAAGTGGGGCGTGGATTGAAACCAATCTGGACAACGCACTCCGCCTGCTGATTCACGGGTTCGCCCTACTGATGAAGTGGGGCGTGGATTGAAACGCGAGCAGCCTTGCCGTCAACCCCGGCTTTGGTCGGTTCGCCCTACTGATGAAGTGGGGCGTGGATTGAAACTTGCTGATCGTAA
>CAYWDW010000875.1:0-2599 GCA_964457105.1 uncultured Heliobacteriaceae bacterium | reverse complement strand
AGCGGGCGGCCCCGGCGGTCAGCACCGCAACAAGGTCGAAACCGGCGTGCGCCTGACGCATCGCCCGACCGGCCTGGCCGTTACTGCAACAGAACGCCGCTCGCAATCGGCCAATCGTGACGCGGCTTATGAACGCATGGCTGCAAAGCTCACCGAACTTCAGCGCGTGCGAAAAAAACGCCAGGCCACAAAACCGACCGCGGCCTCACAGACCCGCCGCCTCGAAGGCAAAAAGAAACGCAGCGATTTGAAACGCGCCCGCACCCGTTCGACCGAAGACTGAAGCTGTGTGAGACGCAAAAGAAAAAGGCTTCCGACCGGAAGCCTTAAGTGTTTGATCTGTAAAATCGGGGCGAAAGGATTTGAACCTTCGACCTCTCGGTCCCGAACCGAGCGCTCTACCAGGCTGAGCCACGCCCCGTCAGATGGTCACGTCGTGATTCGGGCGATCACAACGCGAGGGCATCTTACTGATGCGGTGTCGGCTTTGTCAATCATCATCGCCGGTTTGCTGTGGCGCGCCGGAATAATAAAAGGCCGGTGAATGATTCACCGGCCTGCTTCTCCTGCTTTGTGCTGTCGCTGCCTGCGTGATTATTTTGCGTTCTCGATCCGCAGGTTGTTTGTCACGGCGAAAGAATTCGGCACGCTGCGCGCGGCAATACAGGCGCGGATTGAATCGCTTTCGGTCGGGACCACGCCTTCAAGGGTGATGTTGCCGTTTTTCACGACGATGTGAATCGGCGGCACGGCCTGAAGCGCCAGGCGATCAAGTCCGGGCTGACGATAAATCGCGCGGTAAGCGGCCCGGCGAATCTGGTTGTCGAAACCCGACAGCGGCAGCACTTCAATGTTGTTGATGACCTGATCCACGCCGGCCAGGCGTTCGACGCGCCGGGCAGCATCGGCCTTTGTGGTCGGGCGCACGACCTGACCAGACAGCGTTACCACGCCGTCTTCGTACTTGTAGGCCAGATTGTCAAAGACGCCGTAAAAGGGCAGCGTCACCAGTTCCTTCCGGATCTTCTTCATCGTCTCTGCGCCCGGCACTTCGCCGACAGGACTGACCGGAGTTGCCAGCAATGGGTTGACGATCAGCACTGCCAGCAGCGTTGCACCCAGCATCGAACCCGTGAATTGCTTCAGAAACTGACTGGTTTTCATAGTTGTCGTCTTCTCCTTCTGTGAACTTCTTCTCTGCAATCGCGCCGCCTGAGATGAGGCCGCAAGCGCAGGTGTTGCCAGGGAGTCGGGAATATTTTCCATCTTTGCCCGGAAACAACCGGCCACAGACAGCGGCCTGAACTGTGGCCGTGAAACCGCCAGGTCGGGCGCAGGCGCTGATAGACAAGCCGCGAGAGGCTCGCGTATGATGACGTCTTACTGCGAATTTCCAGGGAGAAGACGAGTGCCAATGTCAGACAGACTGACTGGTGTCATCAACAGCGTGAAGCCCCGCGCCGGAGTTGAAGGTGGCGAGGTGGTCATCAGTTGCGACGGCTACGACACCTCGGATTACCGCGCGTGCCGCGTGTTTTTTGATGAGCATCGCGGCAGGCTGGTGAGCGCTTCATCAACGCGCGTGATTGCTGCCGTGCCGGAACTGCCGCAGGGCCTGGACGCGCAGGCGATCAGGCTGGAAAGCGCGTCGGGCAGCGACACTGCGCCCTTCGCGGTCGGCGCTTTGCTCGCTGACAACCTGCACCCGGTGGCCAATCCGGCGATTGATCACGACAGCGGCACGATTTATGTGACCCTGTCAGGTTCACGCGGGCAGAAAGTTCCGGTGTCAATTTACAAGCTCACGCCTGACGGCACGCTCGCGCCGTTCAGCTCAGACATCCTCAATCCGACCGGCCTGGCTTTTGATCGTGAAGGCTCGCTTTATGTCACCAATCGCAATGACGGCACGCTTTATCGCTTCAATCCGTTTGGCGAGGCGAAAGAGATTGCCGCGGATCTGGGCATTGCCACCGGCGTCGTGATTGACCGGCGCGGGACGATTTATGTGGGCGACCGCAGCGGAACGATTTTCCGCGTCAATGAAATCGGTGAGACGCGCCCCTTTGCCAGCCTGGAGCCGAGCGTGTCGGCCTATCATCTGGCCATCGGGCCGGATGGCGATCTGTATGTGACCGGGCCGACGGTTTCATCCTTCGATGCCGTGATGCGGGTTGATGCGATGGGCAATGTGACGAAGTTTTATACCGGCCTGGGGCGCCCGCAGGGCATGGCTTTTGACGCGGCGGGCAACCTGTACGTTGCGGCATCGCTCGGTGGTTATCGCGGCATTGTGCAGATCAGGGCGGACGGCACGCGGGCAGAGATTTTCGTTTCAGGCGCAACCCTGGTCGGGCTGGCCTTTGATGAACACAGCAATATGATTGTCGTCAGCACGCAGCGCGTTTACCGCGTGCCGGTGGGCGTCAGGGGATATTCAGTCTTCTGGAGTTAAGCCGGACTTTCAGCGCACGGTTTTTCTGCAAAAGGTGGACGCGAAGCAAGCACATTTTTACTAATGCAACTGATTCAGCTTCAATCAAACACTTTCTAATTACCGTCACCCACTGAGCCGCCAGCCGCTGATGTGCTCGCCAGA
>CAYWDW010000874.1:0-2600 GCA_964457105.1 uncultured Heliobacteriaceae bacterium | reverse complement strand
GTGAAAGTGGCTCTGCCTTTGGCGTCCGTGCGCGTGCTCAGCCCGCCCACATAGGTGTCGCCTTCGCCATAACAGGTCGGATCAACACCGCAGGCATCGTTGCTGAAGAATTCAATCGTGTACTGCGTATTGGGGCAACTGACCAGTTCCCAGTTGTACTGGTAAGTCACATTCCGCTCAAACGGGCTGATCACTTCAGACGGCGCGTAAGTCACGCTGGTCAGCCTCGGCGCGGCCTGCTGCCGGTTCGGGCCGGAAGTCTGACAGCCATCGCTGGTCTGGACACCGATGGGGGCGAGATCAATGCCCAGGCCTTCATTGCCTGTGCCTTCGTTGCGGTAAATCTGATTGCGCAGAATCGCATTGCCCATGCCGTCTTCGACATACACGCCAATGCGATTGAAGCCGATGATATTGCCGGTCCCGTCAGACCTGCCGCCGATCAGGTTATTGCTGGCGGCGATTCTGATGCCGTACCACGCATTCGGGAGGCCGGAGTTGCAGGTGAGCGGCCCCGGCGAGACTCCGGCCAGGGTGCCGATGCGATTGCCCTGCACAATATTGGCGGTCGAACTCGGGCCGGTAATGTTGACGCCGTTGCCGCGATTGCCTGAAATCAGGTTGCCGGCATTGAGCGTCATCAGGCCGCCAATCGTGTTGTTCAGGCCGTTGTTGATTTCAACGCCGTCCCCGGTGTTGTAAAGCGCGGCGGTGCCCGCCGTGTTCGTGCCGATGAAATTGCCCTGCACCAGATTGCCCGCGGCGTTCGAGCCGATAAACACGCCCGACTGATCGTTGCCGGAAATCAGATTGCCGGTGCCGCTCGCAGTGCCACCAACCGTGTTGTTCGAGGCGAGGTTGATGAACACACCGTAGGAATTGGGCAGTCGCTGAGTGCCGCTGAGATTGGTGCCGATGCGGTTGCCGGTCAGCAGATTGCCCGACGCCAGCGTCTGCGTCAGGGATACGCCCGTGCCGTTGCCTGAAATCAGGTTGTTTTTGATAGTCGAGTTGTTGCCATTGGCGACAAAGATACCGCTCAGGCGATTGCCGGAGGCGGCATTGCCTGCGACAGTCGTACCAATCCGGTTGCACTCGACCCGGTTAAATTCAGACACCACGCCGGTGATGCTGACGCCGTTGCCGCCATTCCACGAAATCACGTTGGCGCGAATGATGTTGGCCCTGCTGTTCGTGATGTTGATGCCGTCGAGCCGGTTCTGAATGGCCGACTGGCTGCCGTCCTTTTTCAGACCGATGTAGTTGTAAGAAACTTCGTTGCCGAACCCGATCAGGGTGATGGCATCACCGGCAATGCCAAAGATCGCCAGGCCTCTGATCGTGCTGCCGCCGGGCAGCACGAAGCCTCCGCCCGTGCCCTGGCCGTCAATTTCAACCGTCGGCGTAATCAGGTCGCAGCCGGCGGCATCAGCGGGCAGATTGGTCGCGTCAATGATGACGGGTTCGTTAATGGCCGGCAGTCCTGAACCGGCATTGACGCTGCCGACACTGAACCGGATGGTGTCAACCCAGCCCAGGTTGTCGTTGGCGGCTTTGATGGCCTCGCGCAGGGTGCATTTGGTGGTGTCGCAGACGCCGTCGTCATCGGTATCGTCAGACGAATTGACGATAAAGGTCTGCGCATCGGCGACTGCCTGATTGAGCAGCACCGGTTTACTCAGATTCTGTCTGAGGACGACGAGGCTGCGGGTGGCGCTGTTGCCCGATTTGACGGGCAGCGCGGCGACGGTTTCGCCGCTCAGGTCAAGCGATTCCGCCAGCCTGATGCCGGCTGAAGCTGGTTCTGCGCCCTTCGCTTCAGGCGCAGCTTCGGCCAGGGCGGCGCGGTTCGCCTTGCCCGGCGCGCTCAGTCTTTGCAGGCGACGGCTCAGCGCGCTGCCGGCCATCAGGTCTTCGCCGGTTCCGTCCGACGACGGCACGGCCACGAGCAACCCCGCCGCGCCAGTGCCCGGCACAAAGCTGTTGATGCTCGCGGTCAGTTCCCAGGCCTGCGTGCGCAGTTTGCCAACCTGCCTGTCAGTTCGTTCCAGCAGCCGCACGGTGCCGTCTTCGGTCAACAACGCCATGGCCCGACGGTGGCTGCCTGAATAGTCGCCGACGGCCAGCGCGGCGCTGCGAAACGGCAGCGGAATCTGTTCGACGACGGCCCGGCTCGCGTCCCCCTGCGACTGCTCCCAGCCGTGAATGATCTGCACGCGACGACTGCCGCCGGCCACAATGTCAATCAGGTGATCGTCATCCATGCGGCTGAGCGTCAGGCTCGCGGCTTCGCTCGCCAGGGCGATGTTTTCGGGTCTGCTTTTCAGCGCCCCCTGCGGCCCGGCAAAGACGAGCAGTTGCGGCTTGCCTGCGGCCATAACGCCGACAACGACTTCGGGCTGACCATCAAGGCGGTTGATTTCACCGGCGGCCATCGCGGTCACGGTGCCCGGCAGTTCAATCACGGTCGGAGCGCCAAGCCGCCCGCGACCATCGCCCGACAGCAGAAAGAGCGCGTTGCTGCCGCGCGCCGTGATGACAACATCGCTGCGACCGTCGCTGTCAAAATCGCCCGCTGCGACAAACTGCGGATTGACCGG
>CAYWDW010000873.1:0-2603 GCA_964457105.1 uncultured Heliobacteriaceae bacterium | reverse complement strand
GCGCGGTTCTTGCCGCCCTGCTGGTAACTGTACGAATAAAGATGGACGAGTTCGACCGCGTGTTCACGCAGCACATCGCGGTAGCCCGCCAGCCGCGACCAGTCGCCATAGGCCCGGCGAATGCTGGCCCGCCCGCGCGGACTGATGCTGCCGAGCAGGAGTGAGAGATCAAACTCGCCGTACTGCCTGACCGCCGAAATCTCCACGTTCTCGAAATCAATGAAGACGGCCAGCTTCAACTGCTGACTGAGTTCTGCCATAGTGTCTCCGGCCTGTTGCCTTACCTCTGCCGCAAAGTATAAAGCGCAATTTCCGGCGGGCAGTCAAATCGCACCGGCATCCAGATGGCACCGACGCCGCGCGTCGTGTAAATCTGCATCGGGCCTTTGCCGCCAGTGGCGCTGTCAAGGTGATTCAGCCCGATGACGAACCGCTGACCGTAATCAGAAATGACGTGCGGCGCGCCAATCAGCGGCAGGCGAACCTGCCCGCCGTGCGTGTGGCCTGACATCATAAAATCAGCGTATTGCCCGCGCTCAGCCACCTTGCCGATGAAATCAGGATTATGCGCCAGCACGATGCGCGTTTCGTCAGCGGGCACTGCGCCCAGCAACCGCGCGGCGTTCCAGTGGCCGTACAACAGATCATCCGCGCCGAGCAGCGAGATTTTTGCGCCGCGTTTTTCCAGCCGTTCGCGCCCTTCGATCAGCACGGTGAATCCGGCCTGCCGCAACGCATGCGCCGTCAGTCCCGCGCTCTGGTAATAATCGTGATTGCCCAGCACGGCGAAGACTCCGACATTGGCGCGCAACGGTCTGAGCGCCGCCGCGCAGGGTTCGATATATTTTTTTGAGAGCAGCGTGTAATCGCCCGTGAGCGCCACCAGATCAGGTTTCAGGCGATTGACCAGTTCGACGCAATGGCTGATGTATTCAAGGCCGGTATAGATGCCGTGATGAATATCGCTGAGGTGGGCAATGGTCAGGCCATCGAACTGCGCGGGCAGCGTGGCCAGTCTGACTTCGACGCGTGAAACTTCAATCTGCTGATGCTCAGCATACCCGACGCCCAGGCAACCGAGCGCCACCGTCGCGGAAGATGCTGCCGCCAGCTTCAGAAACTGACGCCGCCCAGGCAGGCCCGCTTTCACGGCTGCGTTCCTTTCGCTGCCTGGCCGGGATGCACCACTTCGGCGGTCACTTTGTCGAGCGTGAAGCGATAAAGCACCTGCGCCCGCGCATCAATTGATTTGTTGTTCTGCCGCGCCGGCTCGAACATCGTCTTCTTGATGGCCGCTACCGCGCGGTCATCAAGCCCGTGTCCCAGGCCTTTGACCACTTCAATGTCTCTGATCCAGCCGTCCTGACAAAAAAGCGCGCTGATGATGACTTCGCCTTCGATGTTGTCGCCGCGCGCTTCGACCGTGTAAGTTGGCGTGTAAAGCGTAATGATCTGCGGGGCCGGGACTGCGGCAGCGCGCTCAGCGGCAGGGGGCGCGGGCGCAGCAGGCGCAGGCGCGGCAGTGGCCGGCACAACCGTCGCCGCCACAGGTTTTGTGGCCACAGTGGCAGGAGGCTGTGAATCTGCAACCGGAGTCGCCGGACGGGTCACGGTGTGCGCCGGAGCCGCCGACACTGGCGCAGGTGCCGGAGTCGCGGCTTCCGGCACAGCCTGGTGAGCCTGGGGTGGCACGGCTGTTTCTTCATCGCTGGCCTTTGCTCTTTGCAGCAGCCAGAACTCATCTTCGGGCACCGTGATGGTTTCAATCACTGATTCCGGTGCAACTGAAATTTTGCGCACCGGCAGCGTCATCATCGGCTCTTCGTCAACTTTGCCCGGCTTCTGCTGTGCGCCGGTTTTCTCAAAGACGAAAAACTTCCGGCCTGTTTTCTGATCGTGTTCAAGCCCGGTCAGCTTCCATTGTTTTTCGAGCACCGTGCCGACGCGCAGCTTTGCGGCATCGGGCCGGGCGCTCAGTCCGAGCCTGCCGAATTCAGCCGCCGTCAGCACCTGCACTTCCGGCACGCGATCTTCGCGGCTGCTCGTCGCGCGTCGTTCGACCAGGCCGCGCAACAGCCGCAGGCGTTCACGCGTGAGCGCATAATCGGCGCGGCTGATTTCCTGATGGCTGACCTGGAATTCCAGCTCGCGCAGTTCTTCGTTCAGACCGTTGAGATAGCTGCTCACGACCGGCCCGAAACCTGTTTTTGGCGGCTGCGCCTCAATCGGACTGATGACCGCTAGCGTCATGAGAAAGAAGGTTATGCTCAGGAAATTATGCATTGCACCGTGCGCTTATGCAGGGGTCGTCGGGGAATCGTTCCGTTGCCTGTTCCGGGAAACTGATTATGTCGTATTCTTTTTCTGACGGTCAAGCCGGATTATCTGCGCCCATTCTCATGCCCTGGTTTTTGCAAAGTGAGATAAAAGATTTCATCCACGAAGGGACACGAAGAACCACGAAGCCGGACCCTGGGCAGCGGTTTTGATTCGTGTTCCTTCGTGTCGCTTCGTGGATGAAAAAAAGGGCGAAATTGCTGCTGGGATTGCGCTGCGGTTTATTTCAACACGCCGTTCTCGACCACGACCTTGCCGTCGAGCTT
>CAYWDW010000872.1:0-2606 GCA_964457105.1 uncultured Heliobacteriaceae bacterium | reverse complement strand
GCAATTGTCGCGCTCGGTCTTCGCCCGTTCGATGATGTTTTCGACCGCGCGCTGGAAGGCCAGCCGGACTTCGTCCAATCCCGCCGCGGTGTTCGGTGTCAGACCGCTGCATTGTTTTTGCACCTGTGCCAATGCGGGTTGCGCGGCTTTCAGATCGCCTGCGGCAATCAACTGTCGCACACCCGCGAGCAGCGTTTGGCATTCCTGCAATTTTTGTGGATTGAGTTGATCGGCGGTCGGCGCTTTTTCGTCGTAGATAAGCTGGTGAATCCGTCGCAGCGCCAGGATCATTTGTTCATCCCAGGCCATCTTTTCTTTGTCCACCTGCGATCCGCCCAAGCCAAAGAGCCGCGTGAAATGTTCGGCGTCGGTCATCGTCGTGCCGCCCGGCCTGCCGACGAGGCTGCTGATAAAAAGCACGCCGAAGCCGTGATACCAGGGCCCCATCTTGTCAGCGGCGCTCGGATCACCGCGCAGGTTTTCCAGTTTGGAGACGATTTGCGCCAGTTCGCGCGCGTCTTTGTTGGCGGAGATAAAGACTTGCTGCGCCGCCAAAGCACGCCCCGTGTAGGTGACATTCTTGAGAAAATTATGCGCCGTCATCGTCGCCAGCGTGTAGTTGCCGTTGGTCACGCTCAGCGACATCCGCATCACGTCCGCCGGAGTCAGTCGCCCTGGAGAAGCCAGGATTTGCTGGCGTAACTGGCTTTCATAGCCCTGCGTCAACTTCGCATAGTAGTTGTTGTACTGCACCGCCAGGTCATCGGGCGGGCCTTGATGACGGATGAGCGTCCCCAAATCGGCCTGTGAGTTGAGCGCCGCAGCCAGATGTTGCGCCGCGCCGCCCATTCCGGCGGTCGGGTCTTTCGGATCGAGTTGCCCGCCGCGAAACGCATCCGTCACGACATCAACCAACGCATCGCGCATATTGCGACGACGTTGGTTCTGTGCGTCGGGCGGATAGCGGGGATCGTTCACGCCAAAGAAAGTATCAGTCAGGCTCGGCCTGGATTGTGCGCGCAGCAATGTTGCAGCAGCGCAAAGGGTGGCGAAGACAACACAGATGATGACAAATTTTTTCATGGCCTGCCTCTGGCGATGGGTGGAATTTACTGCGGCGGCAACACGCCGCGTCCGGGGATCTGTCGTTGCGGTTGCGACGGCGTCAAGCGTGCTTTGATCTTCTTGAATTCTTCGCTGTCCACGCGGAATTCGCGCCCGTCCGCCGGGAAACTTTCGAGGTAATCGGCCAGATAATCGGCGCGATCCAGCAGCGGCGGATGCGTACTCAAAAACTTCGGCGGTTGTTTGCCGCTCGCTTTGCTCATCTTCAAAAAGAATGACGAAGCATCAAGCGGCGAATAGCCCGCATTGAACATCAAATGCGCGCCGTACTGATCGGCTTCTTTTTCTTCAAAGCGACTGTAGGCGCGGCTGAACAGCGTCAACCCAATGTTCGCGCCAAGCGAGGCGAAGATTTGCGCGGTCGCGTTTTGCGGATTGATCGCGCGCAACGCGGCATTGGCAATGCTTTGCATGTGGTAATTTTTGATGACCGCGCGCGCCTGGTGATGCCCGTAGTTGTGCGCGAGTTCGTGCGCGAGAACGCCTGCCAGTTGCGCTTCGTTGTCAGCAAAAGCAAGCAGGCCGGTGTAAACGATGATGTGGCCGGGCGGCGTGACGGCGTTGACTTCGGGCGAATTGACGATGGTGATTTGATAATTGAACGGCGAGCCGGGCGATTTGCTCAGCAACCGCGTCGTCAGGTTTTGCAAATACGTTTGGATTTCGGCATCCACGACTTTCGGCGCGTTCGCGGTCAGCGCGGCAAAGCCTTGTCCGCCGAGTTGCATTTCCCATTCGGGCGTGACCTGGAAGGCCGTGACCATTTGAAAGCCCTGCGCGACTTCGATGCGCGATTCTTTCGACTGATAGTAACTGGCCTGCCGGTTCCAGTCGGCCAGGAACTTTTGCTGGCTGTCGAGCAGGATTTGATTGACCTGCGCGGCGAGGTTCGGATCGGCCTGTGCGGTTTTGAACGCCTTGTTCGCGGCGGCATAGTCGCGGCTGTTGTAATGCGCGTAGCCTTTGAAAAACGCGATGCGCGCATTTTTCGGAAAGCTCGCGAGTCCCTGCGCCGCCGTCCTGAAGCAGTCGTCATAGTTGCGCTCGAAACCGAAGTACGTTTTGTACAGGTATGTCGAGGTCAGCAGCTCAAAGCATTTTTCGCAGGCAGTGTTGCGTTTGAGTTCGTCTTTGAGAAACTTTTCGGCCTGCTCCAGATTGCTTTTGGCGGCTTTTCTGGCGCGGTCGTCCCGACTGTTCAGGTATTGCACGCCCTGCTCGCGCGCCTGTTGAATCTGACTTTCGATGGAGCGGTAATCCTGCGCCAGGGCGCTGACACTGGCGAGTAAGAGAATGAGCGTGGTGATGAGATTCCGCATGGTGTGACTCCTTTGGTAATCGGCATAGTCCGCGAGCGTGAGCGAGCGCCTCAGCCGGGCCGTAGCGCTCGCTCACGCTCGCGCTACGGTCCCGGACACGCAAAATTAACGCGCTCAGCCCAAGAGTGAGTCGCGGCAAAACCGCACGCTCCCCCTCACGGT
>CAYWDW010000871.1:0-2608 GCA_964457105.1 uncultured Heliobacteriaceae bacterium | reverse complement strand
GTCATCCATAGCGATTGCTCGTTGCAGGCCTTGTCAAGCCACGCCAGAGCCTGCTCACGATCACCAAGTCCCGCGTAAACCTGCGCGAAGTTAAGAGCCTGGACGTATCCCTGGCTAGACCGTCTCTCTAATTCATTCAGAATCTCCAGCGCTTTGCGCCGGTCGCCGGATTTCGCGTACACGTAACCAACGGATGATAAGGTCAGCGGGTCGTTGGCTATTTGCTGCAGCCTCTCGATTGTCGCAATCGCCGAAGCGAAGTCGCCCTGCTGTTCATAAGCCTCAGCGAGGAAGCTCCAGGCGACCGCGTAGTTCGGATCCAACTCAAGCATTTTTCGAAACCGTTCAATCGCGCGCTCAGGCTGACCCGACCAATGGAAGATCGCGCCAATCCCGAAATTGATCGGGCCGGAGAGCGGGTCCAGCTCCCAGGCCTGCTGCAACGCTTTCAAGCTTTCATCAAAGCGCCCCATCAACCCGAGATACCAGCCATGCCACATTTGAAGATGGGCGCTGCCCGGATCGAGAGAAATCGCGCGCGTGAACTCCCGCTCTGCGCCGACGTAATCCCAGTCGTAATACATTTTGATGATCGCCAGGGAAGTGTGAGCTTCGCCGAGCGTGTCATCGAGTTCCAGCGCCCTGCTGGTCGCTTCTTTCGCTTTTGGCATCCATTCAGCGGGAGGGGCGAAAGAGAAAAAGGCCATCTCGGTGTAAGCGTTGGACAGGGCGGCGTAAGCGGAGGCATAGCCCGGATCAATCGCGATGGCCTGGCGAAAACTCTCGATGGCTTTCTGAAAATCTTCAGGCGTCCACCGGTTGAAGTACGCAAGACCTCGAAGATAGAACTCATAAGCGTCCGCGTTGCTCGTGTGATGTTTCAGCAGGGCGCTCTTTTCTTCGCCCAGGAGCTTTATCTTCAGCGCGTCAACCACCGCCAGCGTGATTTCATCCTGCACGTCAAAAATATCTTTCATCTCGCGGTCGTAGCGTTCCGACCACAGATGATAGCCGTCCGCCGCATTGACCAGTTGCACGTTGATGCGGATGCGGTTGCCCGCCTTGCGCACGCTGCCTTCGAGCACCGTGTTGACGTTGAGCGTTTTGCCGATCTCGCGCGCTTCCGTGTTTTTGCCCTTGAAGGAAAAGGCTGAAGTGCGCGCCGCGACTTTCAAAGTGTCAATCTTCGCCAGCGCATTGAGCAGTTCTTCCGCCAGCCCGTCGCAGAAATATTCGTTTTCTTCGTCGGCGCTGATGTTCGCAAACGGCAGGACGGCGATGGAGGCGGACGCCTCGGTACGGTCCGGGGAGCGGTAGCGACCCGGTTCTTCCGCGGCGTGTATATTCAGCGGCGCCAGGTCGCTACCGCTCCCCGTACTGTTCCGCGTGGTCTCGGTGGTTTGCGGTTCCTCCAGCCCTGCCTTGCGCAGCCCGTCCATCAATTGCTCGACGAGTTCGGGTTGATACCATTTCTCAAACACACCGCGCACGATCAGGGCGAGGTCGGGCTTCAGCGTCAGCGCTTCTTGCAGCGCTTTGTCCGCCGCTTCACGCTCGCCAAGCTGACCGTAAACAGCCGCGAGCCGGATTTGCACGAAAAACTGCGACCCGCCGCCGCGCAGAACTTCTTTGTGAATGTAATTGCGCGCGGTTTGGTAATCGCCCTTGCGATACGCGTCGAGGAAAGGAACGGCCCAGTACCAGCCCGGATGATTGGGGTTCAATTGCCGCGCTTTCTCTGCCAGTTCACAGCCGCGCTCCCAGTCACCCGCAAAGGCGAGCAAATGGCTCAGGTATTCAACCGTAGCGCCATCCATCGGGTTGAGCGCGATGGCCCGTTCCGCCGCGTCGCGGAAGTCGTCGAATTCCCTGCGGAAGAACAAAGCCTGCGCCAGCGCGAGCCAGGCGAAATGATTGGCGTGCGCGGCGTCAACGGCTCGCCGCGCGGCTTCGAGCGCACGGCCCAGCGCATCGGGCTGTTCATTGAAGCCAAACCGATGCTCTTCGCCATACATCATCGAAAGCATCGCCCAGCCATCGGCATTGCCCGGCGCTTGTTCGACCGCGCGTTCCAACCCGGCGCGCACATCGGCATGCTCTTCCGGCGCGATGCGCTCGAAGTAACCAAAGCTGCGCAGCGCCGCTTCGTAAGAGCTGAGTTGAGCGGCAGGCTTGCGACGAACCGCTTCGCTCATGCTGTGCGGCAGCGCGCCATACCAATCCGCAACGGTCGAAACGATGCGCGGAACCAGATCATCCTGAATCTCGAAAACCGCTTCCGGGCTGAAGCTGCGGTTATAAGTTTCTGTCCAGAGATGCGCGCCCGTCGTCGCGTCCACCAATTGCACGGCTACGCGCAACTGCGAACCGGCCTGCCGCAAACTTCCTTCCATCACGTAACGCGCGCCGAGTTCTTTGCCAATCGCCCGCACATCGCCGGAATCGCTGGTGAAGCGCAAGGTCGAACTCCGTGCAATCACGCGCAGGTACGAGAACCGCGACAAGCCCGTCACGATGTCTTCAGTCAACCCTTCCGCCAGCGCTTCCAGTTCTGCATTTGCGCCGCGCCATTTGAACGGCAGCACAGCAACCCGGAAACCTTCGTCCG
>CAYWDW010000870.1:0-2611 GCA_964457105.1 uncultured Heliobacteriaceae bacterium | reverse complement strand
CATCACCCAGGCGCCGTGCTCCCTGGGCAGTCTCATCGCAGTTCGCAGTTTCATGATTTTTCCTTCAGCCTTTCCGGCTACATCCGGTCGCTGACGCGCCTGGGGCTGATCCGGCCACACGATCAGCTCTTTTTGAAGCTGACGCTCCGGCAGGCCGCCAGCAATTGTGCCCGTTCATCCTCGGTTGTCACGCGGTCGAGCGCGGGAAAGAAAATATTGCGTTCGCGCGCGTCGTGATGTTCAGCCAGGTGCTTGTAAACGGCCTCTTCATCAAACAGGCGGATGATGCGGCGATCCGGGGCTGCCGGATTTTCCTGCAGCTCTTCGAGCGCCGCCGCAAAGCGGGACAGAAATTCGCGCATGCGCTGATGTTCACCGGTGAAAAATTCAACCGGGCCGCCTGGAATGCGCCCGGCCCGTTCATAGACCGGCAGCAGCAGTTCTTCCTCGACCTGCATATGCGCGAGCAGCTCACGCGCATATGTGCGCAGGCGCTGCTGTGCGGTGGCGACATCGCGTTGCAGCAGGGCTTCCTGGTGCTGTAGAAACAACTCATTCAACTGTTCGTGGATTTCAAGCAGCGCCAGAAAGCTCATCGCCGTGACTCCTGTGTGTTGCGATCACTGACCACGCGGGCATTCCACCACAGCATTATTTTAGCGGCTATGACTTAAGTCACTGCGCCAGGGGCGAAGTGTTCTTAGACTACGCCTGAAACAGAACCGATGTCAGGCAGCTTGCCGGACATTCATCAAAACCGGACATTCATCAGGGAGGAATCATAGCGATGACGATCAATTCAACAAACACCGTGCGCGAAGTTGTGACCACCATGCCTGCCGCCACGCGCATTTTTGAGCGACTGGGCATTGATTACTGCTGCGGCGGCAGCCGGACGCTGGACGAGGCCTGCCAGAAAGCCGGAGTGCCGCTTGATGATGCCCTGCGCCTGCTGGCCGAAGTCGGCGTGAACCAGGACGATGCGCCGCTGACCGACTGGCAGCAGGAATCGCTGACGGCGCTGGCGACTTTTATCGTGGATCAGCATCACGAATTTACCAGACGCGAACTGGAACGCCTGGATCACCTCGCGCAGAAGGTCGCAAATGTTCACGGCAGAAATCATCCTGAACTGACGCGCCTGCGTGAGTTGTTTATTGCGCTGCGGGACGAACTCTTTACCCACCTGCTGAAGGAAGAACAGATCCTCTTTCCCTGGGTGATCAAAATGGAAGAGGCCGTCAAGGCCGGGTTGCCGGTGCCGCCGCCATTTTTCAGAACCGTCCGCAATCCCGTGCGCATGATGATGACGGAACACGATGGCGCTGGTGATCTGCTGCAGCAGTTGCGTGAAACGTCGAATGATTACCGGCTGCCGGCGGATGCCTGCTTCAGCTACGGGTCGCTTTATCAGGGGCTGCAGGCGCTGGAGGCCGATCTGCATCAGCACATTCATCTGGAAAACAACATCCTGTTTCCCCGCGCCATTGAAATGGAAGATGGGGCCGAATCCGCCTGGGCGGGGAATGCGACAGGGGATTGTGAACACCACTGCCTCAGTCACCCACAGGCCTGAGCCGCAGGCCGAGTGAAAACCCGCGCTGCCAGGCCGCAGTGCGAAATTGTGCGCTCATAAAATGCGTGGTTTCGCTCACCGGAAGGCGGGTCCGCCGCAGGTTTGCCCGGACCCGGTGCGGAATTTTCAGTGGAACGATTATTGCCCGATGATGAGCGACGTCAGATCAGTAGAACTGACTTTTAACTTAGGAGTGAAACCGTATGAAAAGCCCGTTTGCATTATTCAATCAGTCCTCGATTCTCAGATTCAGCAAAGTTGTTCTGATGCTCGGCGCACTGTCGGCGGCCCTGTGGATTACCGCCTGCAAGCGTTCCGGCGGCGATCCGCAGTTTTTCGTCCAGAAGGGTTGTGTGCAGTGCCATTCGGTCAGCGCCTTTGACCTCAAGTCGCAGACGAACGTCGGCCCTGACCTCAGCTATGCGGTGGAAGACGCGCCGAAGCGGTTCGGCAAATCACTTGATATGTTCTGGCAGAACCCGACCGGCACGATGCAACTGGTGCTGTCATCACAGATCAAGCTGACGCCCGAAGAGAAGGAGCAGGCGCTGGAGCTGCTGAAGGAAGCTTATGCCAAAAGGCCGCAGAAAGCTCAGAATTAACCGGCGCAGGCGCCTGGCCGCCAGGATGACGCCCGTGAGCATCTGCTGAACACCTAACCATCTCTATCCCGAACAAGGAGAAATCTTATGAAACGCCTGTCTGAACAATTCGGCAGGATGAACCTGAAGTGGTTCATTGCCGGCGCGCTCAGCGTCTTATTACTGGGCTTTGGCGTCGCCAGTTGCAGCAGCGGCGGCGTACAGCCGGCGACGGCAGCGGGTGGCGCAGGAGTCACTTACGTCGCGCCCGGCGAACTCGATGAATATTACATGTTCTATTCCGGCGGACATTCCGGCAACGTGTATGTCGCAGGTGTCCCTTCGATGCGTCATATCTCAACCATCCCGGTGTTTGCGCCCTATCCGGCCACCGGCTACGGCTTCGATGATGAAACGAAGAAGATGATCGGCGGCTTCACCTGGGGCGACGTGC
>CAYWDW010000869.1:0-2615 GCA_964457105.1 uncultured Heliobacteriaceae bacterium | reverse complement strand
AGGCCGGGCAGAACCTGCTGCACGCCTGCCTGTCGCTCGGATTCGACCTGCCCTATTTCTGCTGGCATCCGGCGATGGGTTCGGTAGGCGCGTGTCGTCAGTGCGCCGTCAAACATTTCAAGGATGAAAAGGACACGCAGGGCAAACTGGTCATGGCCTGTATGACGGCGGCTTCCGACGGCGCGCGCATCTCGATTGAAGATCAGGAGGCCAGAGAGTTTCGCGCAAGCATCATCGAATGGCTGATGGTCAATCATCCGCACGATTGCCCGGTCTGCGACGAAGGCGGCGAATGCCACTTGCAGGATATGACGGTGATGACCGGGCACGATTATCGCCGCTACCGTTTCACGAAGCGGACGCATCGCAATCAGGACCTCGGCCCGTTCGTCAATCACGAGATGAACCGCTGCATTCAGTGTTATCGCTGCGTGCGTTTTTATCGGGATTATGCCGGCGGGCGCGACCTTGATGTCTTCGCCGCGCACGATGACGTTTACTTCGGGCGTTCGGATGACGGCGTGCTGGAGAGTCAGTTCAGCGGCAACCTGGTCGAAGTCTGTCCGACCGGCGTCTTCACCGACAAAACACTGAAGGAGCATTACACGCGCAAATGGGATTTGCAGACTGCGCCTTCGATCTGCGCGCATTGCGGCGTCGGTTGCAACACCATTCCTGGCGAACGCTACGGCGAGTTGCGGCGAATCCTCAATCGTTATCATCACGAAGTGAATGGTTACTTTCTGTGTGATCGCGGACGCTACGGTTACGAGTTCGTCAACAGTACGCTGCGCATCCGCGAACCGCTCGCGCGCGGCGATGAAGGCGGCGCGGTGAAGGCCGTGACCGGAGAGGCTGCGCTGCGACACGCGGCGACTTTGCTTGATGGCCGCGTCATCGGCATCGGTTCGCCGCGCGCCTCGCTTGAAGCCAACTTCGCCTTGCGCGCGCTGGTCGGGCCGGAAAATTTCTTCAACGGAATGTCGGAAGGTGATTCGCGGCTGGTCTCGCTCGCGCTCAGGATTTTGCAGTCTGGAACGGCGCGCGCGCCTTCGCTGCGCGATGTGGAAATGTCAGACGCGGTGTTGGTGCTTGGCGAAGACGTGACGAACACCGCGCCGATGCTGGCTCTGGCGTTGCGCCAGTCATCGCGTCGGCAGCCGATGAAGATCACTGAGAAACTGAAGATTCCCGAATGGGACGACGCATCCGTGCGCGAAGCCGTTCAGCAGCACAAAGGCCCGCTGTTCATCGCCACGCCTGACAGCACGGAGCTTGATGACATCGCCACGCAAACATACCGCGCCGCACCCGATGACATTGCCCGCCTGGGTTTCGCCATCGCTCACGCGCTCGACGCCAATGCGCCACCGGTCGCCGATCTGCCGGACGATGCGCGCGCGCTGGCTGAACGCATTGCGCAATCGCTCAAAGAAGCTGAGCGCCCGCTGGTTGTCTCCGGCTACGGTTGCGGCTTTGAAGCCGTGATGCAGGCGGCGGCGAATGTGGCGTGGGCATTGCGCGCGACGGGCTGCGAAGCGGGACTTTGCTTCACAACGCCCGAATGCAACAGCCTGGGCGCGGGTTTGACCGGCGGCGGAAGCGTTGAATCGGCGTTCGCAGAGGCAGAGAAAAAAGCGGACACAGTGATCGTTCTGGAAAACGATCTTTATCGCCGCGCCGCTGCGTCGTCCGTGGATGCGCTGTTCAGTGCGGCCCGGCGCGTGATCGTCATTGATCATCTGACCAATGCGATGACGCCGAAGGCCGAGGTCGTTTTCCCCGCCGCCACTTTTGCTGAAGGCGACGGGACGCTGGTGAACAACGAAGGGCGCGCGCAACGTTTCTATCAGGTCTTCGTGCCCACAGGCGAAATCCGCGAGAGCTGGCGCTGGCTGCGCGATCTGATGATCGCCGCCGGACGTTCAGAGGCCGAAGCGTGGCGCAACCTTGATGACATCACGGCGGCGATGGCGCACGAGCTTCCGGTTTTTGAGCCTGCGCTGAAGATTGCGCCGCCTGCGAGTTTCCGCATTGATGGCGAAAAGATTCCGCGCCAGCCGCATCGTTACAGCGGGCGCACCGCGATGCTGGCGAACATCACTGTTCACGAGCCGAAGCCGCCCGACGATCCCGACTCGCCGCTCGCGTTTTCGATGGAAGGTTATGAAGGTCAGCCGCCGTCGCCGTTCATCTCGCGCGTCTGGACGCCGGGCTGGAATTCGGTGCAGGCGCTCAATAAATTTCAGAGCGAAGTCGGCGGCTCGTTGCGCGGCGGCGATCCGGGGCAGCGGCTGATTGAACCAGCGCAGGCCGCGAAAGTTTCTTACTTCAAAGAAACGCCTGCGGCTTTTCGACCGCGCGCAGGCGAATTGCTGGTCGCGCCGCTTTATCACATTTTCGGCTCGGAAGAGTTGAGCGTTCTTACACCCGGCGTTGCCGAAAGAGCGCCGCGGCCTTATCTGGCGCTGAATCCCGATGACGCGAGCGCGCGGCGGTTGAATGAAGGAGAAGAGGTCGGATTGATTCTGGATGGCGCGGTTTATCGGCTACCGGTCAGATTACATCCGGCTTTGCCGCGAGGCGTAGCTGGAATGCCTGTTGGCTTGCGCGAA
>CAYWDW010000868.1:0-2618 GCA_964457105.1 uncultured Heliobacteriaceae bacterium | reverse complement strand
ATCGAGGCTGACGCGCGCCTGCGTGTCGAACTGATATTTCAACTGCTGCCAGTCATCAAGCCGACCGCTCAGAGTGGCTGTCGCCATCGCTGAACGCAGCGCGAACCGGTCAACGACAGCGCCGCTCGTCGTCACACGACCGGCAAATTCGATGGCGTCAATGCCGGTGCGGTGATCGTCGCGGCTGAGGCGGCCTGCGCCCGAAGCCATTTCGACGGTGACGGCGGGCGACGTGCTGCCGCCGAGTGGCAGGGCGCGTCCGTGCAGTCCGTTGAGTTCGGCCTGCAGGTGACGCTGACGATCAGTGTAATGAAACGAACTGCTGGCGAGCGCGCCGGTCAGGTTTGAGTAATCGAAAGTGATGCGACCGGGCGCACGCGGCGGCGCCTGATGGACGCCAAAGAAATTCGACCGGCCTTGTTCATCAACCTCAACTCGCAGATCGAGACCTTCAACGTCGAGCGTTTGAAGGACGACTTCGCGGCTGAGCCGCAGCGCAAAGGGTTCGCGGACTTCGAGCGCCACGGTGGCGCGGTCAACGGTGGCGATGAGCTGACCGGTTTGCAGGTTATAAATTTTGATGTCGCGCAGCGTCGCCGTGCGCAGGCCGCGCCCGATGTCGAAGCCGCCGATTTCAGCGCGCAGCCCGTACTCGTGCAGCGCCTGGTCAATTTCGCGTCCGGCAAAACGATTGAACCGGTCCGACCGCAGCCAGAGCAGTCCGCCCAGAACCAGCAGCAGCAGCAGCCCCAGCGCGCCGAGGCCGATGTAGACAAACAGACGACGCCAGGATCGGCGCGGCGGAGGCGGTGTCAGCGAATCGGGTGTCGTGCTCATCTTGATCTTTCCCGTGTGTGTCCGGCGGATGACCCTGTCGCCGAATTATCTGATTCCTGAATCCTGACGGCTGATTCCTGTGATTGATGAACAAGCTTCGTCGCGGACGGTTGCTTTTCACCAGTCAGGAATCAGGATGCAGGGATCAGGAATCAGTTCTGAATTGCTTCGCTTTGTCAGGCAGATAATAAAAGCGCCTGACGACCAGGGCAATGATGGTCACGGCGCCAGGCCGCAGTTCCAGCACGCTGATTTCGGGGCTGACTATCCTGCGCTGGTTCGCTCACGATGTTGTCGGGTCCTCGGACTGAATGGCGCGGTGTTCGGCGTCAATCAGTTCCTGAATGCTGCGCCCGGACTGCATGGCCTGCTGCGCCAGCCGCGCCGCTTCCATAAAGCCGCGTTCCTCGTTGAGCAGCGCCGCCAGGCCGACGGTGTTCTGCGCGTAATCACGACAGCGCTCGCGGTGGGCCGTGATGCCGCGCACGCACTTTTCATCAAAGGTGCGCGCGGCATTCGTCAGCACTTCCAGCGATTCGCTGAGCGCGTAAGCAACGTAAGGCATCATGACGTTGAGTTCAAGCTGACCGGCTTCGCCGCACCAGGCAATGGCCGTGTCGTGGCCGATGACGTGAAAGCAGACCATGTTGAGCATTTCAGGAATCGAGGGATTGACCTTGCCGGGCATGATTGAGGAACCCGGCTGCACAGCGGGCAGGGCAATTTCATCCAGCCCCGTATGCGGGCCGGAGCTGAGCAGCCGCAGGTCATTCGCAATTTTGCTGAGTTCAATGGCCAGTCCGCGCAACGCGCCCGACAGCGCAACAAAATCGCCCAGACTTTGCATGGATTGAAAGCGATTGCGCGCTTCGCTGAGCGGCAGTCCGGTGATTTGTCCGAGCTTTGCCACGACCAGCCGCGCGTAATCAGGATGCGTGTTGACGCCCGTGCCGACGGCTGTGCCGCCGAGCGGAACTTCGCGCAGCGGCGCTGCACAGGCCCGCAGGCGCGCGGTCGCGCGGGCGATGTTGTCACCGTAACCGCTGAACTCCTGGCCGAGCGTGAGCGGCGTTGCGTCGTGCAGGTGCGTCCGGCCTGATTTGATGACATCGGCGAATTCGGTCGCTTTGGCCTGCATTGAAGCCGTCAGATGATCGAGGGCCTGAAGCAGCGGCGGCAGCAGCCGCAGCAATGTGGTGCGCATGGCCGTCGGCATGGTGTCATTGGTGGACTGCGATTTGTTGACGTGATCGTTCGGGTGAATGCGCGCCTGATCGCCGCGCGGCGCTCCAATGATTTCAAGGGCGCGATTGGCGATGACTTCGTTGACGTTCATATTCAGCGAAGTGCCTGCGCCGGCCTGAAACACATCAAGGCTGAACTGTGCGCGCCACTGCCCGTTGATGATTTCATCAGCGGCGGCAATGATGGCAGCGCCGATCTGCGGGTCCAGCAGGCCTGTTTCAAGATGTGTCTGCGCCGCCGCCTTTTTGATTTCAGCAAAGGCCGCAATCAGCAGCGGCGGAAAGCGCAGACGGCTGATCTGAAAGTTCTCAAGCGCCCGCGCCGTTTGTGCGCCGTAAAGCGCTGCAAGCGGCACTCGCACTTCACCCAGCGGGTCACGCTCAAGGCGAAACTGTTCAGACTGATTGACGACCTGGGTCATATTTTTCACCTCGCCCGCGACTCGGTCCGGGCACCGGAAGCGGTACAGGGAGCGGTAGCGACCTGGCGCCTCCGGGGGACGCCTTCAACGGCACCAGGTCGCTACCGCTCCCTGT
>CAYWDW010000867.1:0-2620 GCA_964457105.1 uncultured Heliobacteriaceae bacterium | reverse complement strand
GCGCGGAGATGCAGGCGCTGATCGCGCGCGAGCAGTTGACGGTCGTCAACCTGCCTGCGCCTTACTGGCACGAATGGGTGGATGAACTGGCGCACAGCCGGGAGCCGCTGCCGACGTCGCTGCGGCTGGTGGTGACGGGCAGCGACCGGGTTTCGGCGGCGCGCTACGGACAGTGGCGGGAACTGGTCGGGACGGAGGTCGGATGGATGAATGGTTACGGGCCGACGGAGGCGACCATCACCTGCACGCTCTATGCGCCGGGGCCGGAGTGGCAGCCCGGAGCGGCAGTGCCGATCGGGCGTCCGCTGGCCAACACGCAGATCTACATTCTGGATCGGCAGGGGCAGCCGGTGCCGGTCGGGGTGGCCGGGGAGTTATGCATCGGCGGGGCGGGGCTGGCGCGCGGGTATCTGAACAGGCCGGAACTGACGGCGGAAAAATTTATTGAATTGCAGATGGCAGATGGCAGATGGCAGATGACCGAAAAGCAGGGCGGGTCATCTGCCATCTGCCATCTGCCATCTGCCATCCGTCTTTACAAGACCGGCGATCAGGCGCGCTTTCTGGCGGACGGGAACATTGAGTTTCTGGGGCGGCGCGATGAGCAGGTGAAGATTCGGGGCTACCGGATTGAACCGGGCGAGATCGAAGCGGCGCTGCGGGAGCAGGCCGGAGTGCGGGAGGCGGTTGTCACGGCCCGCGAGGAGACGCCGGGGCACAAGCGGCTGGTGGCTTATCTGGTTGGGTCTGAGGGCGTGAAGCTGGTGGTCAGCGAACTGCGGGAAGGGCTGAAGGCGAGGCTGCCGGATTATATGGTGCCCGCAGCGTTTGTCCTGCTTGACGAGTTGCCGCTGACCAGCAGTGGCAAGCTTGACCGGAAGAGGTTGCCGCAGCCTGAAGAAGCGGCTGAATCAGGCTCTGCGGCGGTCGCGCCGCGCACGCTGACGGAAGAACTGGTAGCAGGAATCTGGGCCGCAGTGCTGGGCTTGAAGCAGGTCGGCATTCACGACAATTTCTTTGCGCTCGGCGGACATTCGCTGCTGGCCATGCAGGTCATGTCACGTGTGCGCGATGTCTTCGGAGTCGAGGTGCCGTTGCGGGTGCTGTTTGAAGAATCAACGGTGGCAGGGCTGGCGCAGCGCCTTGAAAATCAGCGCCGCCAGGCCGGTGACGCTCAAATGCCCCCGCTCGTCCCGGTTCCGCGCAATCAGGCGTTGCCACTGTCATTCTCGCAGCAGCGCCTGTGGTTTCTCCATCAGTTCGAGCCGGACAGTCCGCTTTACAATATGCCTGAGGCCGTCCGGCTGAGCGGCAGGCTGGATGTCGCGGCGCTGGAACGCAGCCTCAATGAGATTATCAGTCGGCATGAAATCCTGCGCACCACCTATGATCTGACCCCGGAGCAGCCGGTGCAGGTGATTTCGCCATCGCTGACGGTGACGCTGACCGTGACAGATTTCAGTCATCTGCCGGAAAGTGAGCGCGCCGCGACGCTGCCACAACTGATCAATGCAGAGGCCGGACAGCCGTTTGATCTGACCACCGGCCCGCTGCTGCGCGCCCGTCTGTTCAGACTGGCCGAGGATGAACACGTGCTGCTTTTCATCCTGCATCACATCTGCTCAGATGGCTGGTCCCAGGGCATCCTCGTGCGTGAACTGGCCACGCTTTATCAGGCCTTTGCCAGTGATTCAGCGGTCAGCCTGCCGCCGCTGCCGGTGCAGTACGCCGATTACGCCTGCTGGCAGCGCAACTGGCTGCAGGGCGCGGAACTCGACCGGCAGCTTGCTTACTGGCGCGAAAAACTGGGTGGCGAGCTTCAGGCCCTTGAGTTGCCGACCGATCATCCGCGGCCCGCCGTACAAACTTCGCGCGGAGCCAATTGTTTCTTTACGCTTTCTGCCGAACTGACACAGCAGGCCAGGGCTTTCAGCCGAACCGAGGGCGTGACGCTGTTTATGACCTTGCTCGCGGCGTTTCAGTTGTTGCTGCAGCGTTACACGGGGCAGGAGAGCATCAGCGTCGGCACTCCGATTGCCGGGCGCACGCGTTCGGAAGTCGAAAACCTGATCGGTTTTTTCGTCAATACGCTGGTGCTGCGCACTGAACTGTCGGGTGAGCCTGATTTCCGCGAACTGGTGCGGCGCGTGCGTGAAACCGCGCTCGGCGCATACGCCCATCAGGACATCCCCTTCGAGCGGCTGGTAGATGAATTACAGCCGGAACGCGACCTGAGCCGCACACCGCTCTTTCAGGTCATGTTCATGCTGCAGAACGCCGGAACCGGCGCGATTGATCTGCCGGAACTGAAGCTTTCGTCGCTGCCGGTTGACACCGGCGCGTCAATGTTCGACCTGACGCTGTCGCTCAGCGAAACACCTGACGGAATCAGCGGCGCGCTGGAATACAACGCCGATCTGTTCGAGGCGGCGACGATTGAGCGAATGGTCGGGCATTTTGAGCTGCTGCTGACCTCAGCCCTCGCTGATCCGGCGCAACAGACTTCCCGCCTGCCGCTGCTGACCGCTGCGGAGGAGGCGCAACTGGCGGCCTGGAATGCGACGACAGCGCCTTTCCCGGCTGACTCGTGCGTCCATCACCTCTTTGCAGCTCAGGCCGC
>CAYWDW010000866.1:0-2621 GCA_964457105.1 uncultured Heliobacteriaceae bacterium | reverse complement strand
AGGCAGCCCGCGCACCCACGTTTCCAGCCTGCGATAAAAGCCATTCGCCGCCGTCAGCAGCGCCAGCGCAAACAAAACATACAGCAGCCACGCATGACTGATGTTCCAGAGAACTTCACGTGTCGGGACGGAATTCATTCAGAACAGGAGTTACTTTCTGAGCGCCGCGAGTTTTTCTCTGAGCAGCGGCACGACCTTGCGGTAATCCTCGACGATGCCGAAGCGGCAGTGTTTGAAGATCGGCGCGTCCTTGTCAATGTTGATTGCCGCGATACATTTTGCATCCGAAATGCCTGCGAGGTGCTGACTCGCGCCGTGAATCGCGATGGCAAGGTACAAACCCGGCGCGACCTTTTTGCCGGTCTGCCCGACCTGCCACGAAGGCGGAACCCATCCGGCATCGCACGCCGCACGCGACGCCGCCACCTGCGCACCCAGCAGCGCGGCCAGCGATTTCAAATCCTCGAATGGTTCAGGTCCGCCCAGGCCACGCCCGCCCGAGACGATCACCGGCGCGTCTTCGAGCCTTGCTTCACCGGTTGATTCAGTCTTTCGTTCGACGATGCGCACTGGCGAATCGTCGGACAGATCAATCGTTGCCTGCGTGATTGTCGCAGTCGCTTCGGCCTGCACAGGCGCCGGATCAAAAGCGCGAGCGCGCAGCCAGATGACGGCGGGCGAACGCTTCAGTTCAATCACCGCCTGAGCCTTGCCGCCATACACGCTGCGGGTGACGCGCAGATGACCGTCAGTGATTTTCAAATCCAGTCCGTCGCCGACCGCGCTGCCATTGAGCCGATGCGCCAGTCGCGGCGCAAGCTCCTGACTGTAAGTGTCGTTGCCCAGCAGCGCCGCGCGCGGCGACAGCCCTTTGCAAATCTGCGTGAGCGCGCTCAGATAACTTTCCGGCTGATATTCACCGAGCGCCGGATGCTCAGCGATGGTGACAGCATCAGCGACAGCCCTGGCTGCATCAGTCATCGCCGCATCGGGCGAGCCGATGATCACAGCGCGCAACTGAGCGCCGGACTCGGCGGCGAGCTTCCGCCCTGCGCCTGCGATGCCCTGTGCCGCGCGGTCAAATCCGGCGGCGGCAAAAAGACAGATGATGATTTCGTTCATGTCTGTAACTTTTACTCTGCGATCTCAAGAGCTGCGCGCAAGGCTTTGCTGAGAGCTGCGAGCTTTTCAGATGAAAGTTCGCCGACGTAATTCGTCAGCAGGGATTTCGGCAGGCTGACCAGTTCATCACAGTGAATGCTGCTGTCGTGTTTCAAACCTTCATCAATGCCCACCGGAACCTGAGTGGAAAGGCCATCGTGAACTGTGTAAACCGGAGCGCAGATGACCGTTGAGAAACGCGAATCAATCAGAATCTGACGACTGACAACGACAAAGACTCTGGATTTTTTCGGGTCGCCGCCGCCTGGCCTGGCAACTCGATAAAGTTCGCCTCGCTTCACAAGCTCACCTGATAGCCAAGCACATCCATCGCTTCTTCATTCAGGTCATCAGCGCGGCGGTTGATGATTTCCAGATCGCGCGCGTTCTGCTGCTGACGAAGCAGTTGCGCAATGTAATTTCGCAACGCGGCTTCGATGAATTCAGAGCGGTTTTTGTGCTGGCCCGACAGTTTGTCAATGGCCCCGAGCAGATCCTGTGAAATGGTGACGGAAGTTCTGACTCTCATAGCCTGGTATTATGGCACCAGAGTCAATGAACTGCTCAGGGAAACGATGCAGGTTCACATGGCCTGCGTAACTTCAATGATGCGCCGGGCCAGTTGCTCAACTTTCGCTTCCAGCGAATCGCCAGTAACAAATTCGCAGAAGTTGTCCTTCACGGGAATGCCGAGTTCGACGACTTCGTAATAACTATTGCCTGCGCGCATCTCAGCGGCATCAATGCCGAGTTCATCGAGCGTCAGTTTACCCAGCGGCTGGCGAAACGACATCATCACGTCGCGGGTTTTCGGCACGCGCGGCACGTTCTGATCGTTGTTGGTGATGGTCAGCACGACGGGCGTTTTCGCTTCGACGATTTCAAAGCCGGTGTCGGTCTGTCGGCGCAGTTTCAGCCGGTCACCATTCAGTTCGATTGAATCAACAAATGACACGCAGGGCAGGCCGAGTTCTTCAGCGAGCAATCCGCCCGTCTGTCCCACGCCCCAGTCGCCCGATTCACGCCCGACCATAATGATTTCAGGTATGCCAGCTTTGCGAATCGCAGCAGCCAGCACACACGCGACAGTCAGCGGATCAGGATGCGCATGACCGTCGTTGATGACGAGCGTTGCGGCATCGGCTTTCATCGCCAGCGCTTTGCGCAGCGAATCCTCAGCGCTTTCGGCTCCGAATGACAGCGCGGTGATGTGACCGCCACCCGATTGCTCTTTGAATTGCAGCGCCGTTTCCAGCGCATTTTCGCAAAAGATGCTGGTCACGAGACTGGCCGAACCGCGCACGGCCTCTTTCGCTTCAGCATCAACGCGGAAGTCCCGCGCCGGAATTTCAGGATCAAGAATTTGTTTGAGACAAACGATGATGTTCATGGATGGTGGAATTCGGAATTCGGAATTCGGAATTCGGGAGTCGGAAGAAAACGGCCAACACTTCTTCTCT
>CAYWDW010000865.1:0-2625 GCA_964457105.1 uncultured Heliobacteriaceae bacterium | reverse complement strand
GGGTGAGGTTGAGAGGCTGACAGATTCAGACAGCGGCTGATCAGCGCGGGGAACCGGGTGTTTCCATGACCCGCCGCGCCTGCGCCAGGTGTCTGCGTTCGTGTGCGACGATCAGGCGGCAGGCGTCGAGCAGGCTGTAGGTGATGAAACTGACGAAGGGCGAAGTCATCACGATGCGCGCCGCATCCAGGCGTTCCAGCTTTTTCATTCTCTCGATGATTTCCCGTTGCTGCGTGATGAACCGGTTGACGATCTGCGCGTCAATGGCGCTGGCGGCAGGCCTGGCGCTCGGCGGCGCTTTCAGTTTTTGTCTGAAGCCGGGCGACACGACTTTGATCATGATCCTGCCGGACAACCCCGGCAGCACGGGCAGGCGCTCGAAGAATGTTTTTCGCTTTGTGCCCGCCAGCGCTTCATCCAGGGGCCGGAACATCTCGCCATTCGCCGTCAGTAAATGTTCCAGGCATTGCGCGACACTCCACGACTCAGCGCCGGGCTGCCAGTTGAGGCGCTGAATATCCAGGTGGCCGAAGGCTCGCTGCGCCTCAGCCGCTATCGCTTCGGTTTCAACCAGCAATTCTGACAACGACAGTCTGGTGAAATCAGTAATCATCGAACTCTCCGTATTCAAACCGGAAACCGCTCTAGACCTTCTTCCATCGCTCAGCCGGGATCACTGCCTTTCGCTGATGCGACCAGCCGTTCAGATCAAGCGCGAATGTGCCTTCCTGAAAGGGCAGGGAATCAATGACTGGTCGCCGGTCGGGCTGCGTTCTGGTGATTTCAAGGTTGAAGATGAGTCGCATCTTTTTGCCGCGATAAGTCAGCCTGACTTCGCCAAAACGCATCGCGCAGGCTTCGTTATTGATGAATTGCAACGATGGAACTTTCACGCCTTTCGCCCAGTCAGCGGATTCATTCCAGTGAAAAGTTTTGCCATCTTCGGCGAGGGAAGTCTGACCGGTAAACACCCGCGCTTCGCCGACGGACTCCGGCAGTTGTTCACGGACTGATTTCAATGCGGCTTCGGTGAGCAGGCGGCCCTTCTCATCTCGCACAAAGTAGCTGACCATCGCCGGATTGCAGGACTGCGCGTGCGCCAGGTTGTCAGGCGCAACGGTCGTCAGCACGAGCAGCGCGATAAACAGAACGGCGACTGTTTCTGCCCGAAGCCTGAGACCGGTGATGAGTCTGAGGAAAAGTGATTTCTTCATGCTGATCTCCCTGTGTGAATGCGAGTCGGTTGTCATTGCCGACTCAGTTTCGATTTCCACCCTGTAGTGGCGGCAAATCAGAAAACGGTAGTGCTCAAAATGTAATGCTGAGTTCAACGCAGAGGCGCAGAGAACGCGGAGACCTGGCAGAGGAGAGAAGAGAGAACAGACCGTTCAGGCAATCTCTCCGCGCTTCCTCTGCGTTCTCTGCGCCTCTGCGTTGAACCAGACTTACGGGACTCGCCGCATGATTTTTTATGCGCTACCCAGAAAACATCACACAGGTTCACTTCTTCAGCACGCTGAAATAGTAGTAACGCACGTCTTCGATTGTCCGGTTGTCAACCACTCCCCTGAGCGTCAGTTCATATTCGCCCGCGCTGAAGACGCGAGCTGGAATAGTCAGACTGATGACGCGGCCTGCGCGTGACTCGCGCGGACGCAAACGATCCTGCGTCCAGACCGCCTGCCCCTGCGCAGTTCTGATTTCAACCCGAAAGCTCTTGAACTCGTCCTCGCGCTCAAGCCCGATTTGCAAACGGGCGAACTGCGACGAATCCGGCATAATCAGTTGCGGGCGTTCAGCGCCGCTGCGCGCAGCGCCCGGCATCAGGAACAGCGAGGCGATGAAGGACGAAGCCGCAGACCTTTCGCGCTGCCGGGGTTCGAGCCTGCGGGTCGGGGCTTCGCTGCGTTCACGCTGCGCTCGTTCGCGCTCAGGCTGCGCAGTCAGTTCTGCGCTGCGCGTGCGCTCGTTCGCTGCTTCCTGTCGCAAAGCCTCTTCCTGACGTTGCTGTGTCTGCTGCCCGGCCTGATGCTGCGCGACCTGCGAGCGCAATCGTCTGGTTTCTGTCAACAGCCACGCCACGCCGACGAGCAGAATCAAAGTCGCCGCCGCCAGCGAAAATTGCAGGGCCGGATTGAAACCGCGCAGGAAAGCGATCAGCGCTTCCCACCAGCGAGGCGTGACCGGTTGAGCCGTCCTGTCAGGCGCATTCGCCGCGACAACCTGCGCGAGCGCGCGGGCAAATTCAACTTTCCGCCGCCGCCCGGCTGACGCGAGAAAGCGGCTCTCGAACTGTCGCCGCCGGGTTTCATTGAGCGCGCCGCGCACGTATTCATCAATCAGATCGTTTTCAGCGTCCTCGATCTCCCGCCGGTACTCGCGGTCAGAAAAAGCCCGGTCCTCGAGCGTGGCCTGTTCGCCTTCGGGCAAATCGCCGAGCAGATAACGCACGATCAGTTGTTCATTCGACGCTTTCATTTCGTTTTGTTTCAGCGGCTGGCGGAATGCCTCCGAACGGAGCAGATGTCTGCCTTCACCTCAGACTGGCGAAAAGTGAAAAACCATCACAATTTATTGTTCCAGCGCGCTAGTACAAAACTATGCACTTTCAGTGCAAGACTTTAG
>CAYWDW010000864.1:0-2631 GCA_964457105.1 uncultured Heliobacteriaceae bacterium | reverse complement strand
GGCGTGGATGTGTCGCGCACGGTCGGCTGGTTCACTTCAATCTTCCCGCTCCGGCTTGAAACTGATCCGGCGGCTGATCCGCAGACCTCGATCAATGCGGTCAGGAAACAGATGCGCGCCATTCCGCAGCACGGCATCGGTTATGGCCTGCTGCGTTATCTCAGCGCGGATGAGGCCGTCAGAAACAGGCTCAGGGTGCCGACCCGCAATCTGGTCAATTTCAATTATCTGGGTCAGACCGTGCAAATGCCTGCGACCGGCGTGCCGATGCAGCCCGCCCCCGAATCGCGCGGGCCTGAGCATCACCCGCAGGACCAGCATAACGCCATGCTTTATGTGGTCGGCGGGATTGCCGCCGGGCAACTGACTGTGAACTGGCTCTACAGCCGCAATCAATACCGCCCGGCCACCATCAAACACCTGTCATCGCTGCTCACTGAAGAATTGCGCCTGTTCATCAGCCGGATGACCACAACTCAGCAGTAAGAACGCGACTTTCAATTTATCGGAGGCAGTCAACGTGGATGGTCTGATTGGAATCAGGTTTGGCGACTGGGTCAGCGTGCTGGCTGACAATCATTTTGCCGTGTCACCCAAACGCCTGCTGCCCGCCGGTTTCATCACGGCGCGCAGCCTCTTCAATTCGTGGGCAGGCTGGAAGGAGCGGCGGATGTTTGACGCGCAGGTGGCCGGGGCCGAGGTGCGCGAGCCGATCTTTGTGCTGGGTCACTGGCGCAGCGGCACGACGCTGCTGCATAACCTGCTGGTGACTGATCCGCAGTTCGCGTTTCCGAATGCTTTTGAGACCTCGAACCCGCTGACCTTTCTGCGGCTGGAAAAGATCGTGGCGCGCAAACTTGGCGAAGCCACCACGCGACGGCCTCAGGACAACGTCGAATATGGGATGTTCAGCCCCGGCGAAGATGAATTCGGCACCTGCGCGATGTCTTTGCGCTCGCCCGTCATGGGTTGGAACTTTCCGCGCCGCGAGGCATATTACGACCGCTACCTGACCTTTCACGGCGTGCCTGAAGCCGAGGTCCGCGAGTGGCAGCGGGCGCTGCTCGACTTTCTGAAAAAGCTGACGTGGAAATATCAGCGCCCGCTGATTCTGAAATCGCCGCAGCACACCTGCCGCATCCGGCTGTTGCTGGAGATGTTTCCTGATGCGCGATTCATTCACATTCACCGCAATCCTTACGATGTCTTTCATTCGACGCTGAAGCTGTACGAAAAAGTTATTTCGCAAAATCACCTGCACGCGCATCCGCACCGGGCGCAGATCACGGACATTCTGCTCAGGCGGTATACCGAAATGTATGATGCCTTTTTTGCCGAGCGCGGGCTGATTCCGGCGGATCGTTATCACGAAGTCGGATTTGAGGAACTGGAAAAGGAGATGGTCGAGCAGGTGCGGCAAATTTATGACCGCCTGAAGCTGCCCGGCTTCGCGGCGCACGAACCGGAATTGCAGCAGTACGCGGATTCGCTGACCGATTATCAGAAAAACGTTCATCCGAAACTGGATGAAACGTTGCGCCAGAAAATCGCACAGCACTGGCGGCGCAGTTTTGAGGCATGGAATTATCCGGTCTGAGACTCCGGGCCGACCCGGCCTGAACCTCAGCCTGAATTTACGGAGAAAGGACCAGCACATCCGGAGCAGTTGATCAAAAAGCGGTAAACTAAAAAAGCAGCGCCTCACCAGTCGCAGGCTTCAGGAACTGATATGCCCCCATTCCTCGCTCGTCCACGAAGCACTTTGATCGTACCGCATCAAATCTGGATGCCCAGGCTCATCATGGAACGCCCGCTCAAATTGCTGAACAAGAATTTCGTCCTGCTCTGGCAGGGGCAGGTGATCGGCCTGCTCGGCACCCAGGCGCAGTCAATTGCGATGGCGTTCTGGATCAAGCACACCTTTGATTCGGCGACGCTGATGGGCGTGCTGCCGATGCTCGCGGCGCTGCCTGCCGTGTTGCTCTCGCCGATTGGCGGCGCCGCGGCTGATCGTTATTCGCGGCATAAAATCATCGTCTTCAGCAATGCCGTGCGCGGGCTGCTGCTGCTCGTGCTTGCGGGCCTGATGTTGCTGCTGCCTGAACAGACCGGCCTGGGCCTCGGCGTGCTGTTCACGGTTTCGATTCTGCTGTCGGCGATCTCCAGTTTTTTTATTCCGGCGATTACGGCGGTGCTGCCTGACCTCGTGCCAGCAAATCAGGTCGCGCGGGGCAATATGCTGATTCAGATGGCGACCCAGGGCGCAAGCCTGCTGGGCCAGGGCATCGGCGGCGTGCTGTTTCGTTTGCTCGGCATGCCGATGGTCGCCGCGCTTAACGGCCTGGGCTTTGTCTTTGCGGCCATCAGTCAGTGCTTCATCACGATTCCGCAGCATTTGCCGGTCAAAAGCGCTGATGAGCAATCCCGCGTGCAGCAGTTCCGCAAAGACATCCGCGATGGTCTCAGCTATGTCTGGCGCAACGCGGGGCTGAAATGGATGGTGGTGACTTCGACGCTGATCAACTTTTTTGCTGCCGGGGTGCTGACGCTGGCACCGCTTTACGTTGAAGACTTTCTGAAAGTCAGCGCCGACTGGGCGGGTTACCTGGCCGCGACCTTTGGGGTGGGAAC
>CAYWDW010000863.1:0-2633 GCA_964457105.1 uncultured Heliobacteriaceae bacterium | reverse complement strand
CGGGCGTGTCGGGAGTGGGGATTCTTTTACCTTGTCGGGTTGTGCAGGCGCGAACCGGTTCTGACCTGTTCAAGGGAGTGTGATACGATTTCTGCCGGAGATGGAGCATGAATCCGACTGACCGAATTACCATTGATCCGAACATCTGTCACGGCAAGCCGACGATTCGCGGGTTGCGTTATCCGGTGGAAATGATTCTTGAGCTGCTCAGTTCGGGCATGACTCCGCAGGAGATTCTGGCCGATTATGAAGACCTTGAACACGAAGACATCCTGGCGGCCCTGGCGTTTGCGGCGCGTCTCAGTCAGGTCAAACGAATTGAGCCTGTCCTTGTATGAAGCTGCGTCTGATGGTCAACAGTGGTTCGCTGGCAGGTCAGCAGTTTGAGCTTGAGCAGGGCTGGGTGCTGCTGGGGCGCAACGAAGATTGCGGGCTGCGGTTCGCTTCCCGCGACGATTCCGTAGTCTCAGGTCGTCACGCGATTATTCTGGTGCGGCCCGAAGGCGTTTTCATTACCGATCAGCAAAGCACCAACGGGACCTGGGTCAATGGCAGGCGCGTGCAGCACGAGCAGTTGAAATCGGGCGACCGCGTCGAACTGGGCTGGCTGGGGCCGCAGTTGCAGGTGGTCATTGAAGACACGCTGCGACCGCAGCCCGCGTCGCCTCAGCCACCACAGTTTCAACTGCCACCGCCGCAGTCACCGCCGCCGCAGTTTCAGCCGCCACAGCCACCGCCGCAATTTCAGCCACCGCCGCAACCACCGCGATTGAATCAGCCGGTGTTTGCCGCACAGCAGCAGATGGTTGCGCCGTCGCCGCCGCAATTCGGGCGCGGCACGGTGGGCAATCTGGGGATGTACCACCCTGACCAGGATCAGGGCAAAACGGCGCGGTCGCTGGGCATCGGGCTGGCGCTGCTCGTGGCGGGCGGCATCGGGCTGATTGTGCTGGGGCTGACGGTGCTGGAACTGGGGCCGGTGACGGCGCTGCTGAGCGGCATTGTGGCGTTCGTGCCGGCAGTGTTTTATCTGATGATTCTGCTCTGGCTGGATCGGTATGATCCTGAACCGGCGTGGCTGCTGGCCGGAGCGTTTGCGTGGGGCGGGCTGTTTGCGATTCTGGTTTCGGGAGTTGCCAACAGCATCTTCGGCGCGATTGCGGGCAACACGCTGGCCGGAGTGATTTCAGCTCCGATCTTTGAAGAAGGCACCAAAGGCCTCGGCGTGCTGCTGATTGCGCTCCTGTTCCGGCGCGAATTTGACAGCGTGGTTGATGGCATCGTGTATGCCGGCGTGGTGGCGCTCGGTTTTGCGACGGTTGAAAACATCAGCTATTACGGGCGCAGCCTGAACACGAACGGGATGGGCGGGCTGGTCGTGACCTTCATTCTGCGCGGGGTGCTGTCGCCGTTCGCGCACGTGTTGTTCACTTCGATGACCGGCATCGGCTGCGGCATTGCGCGCGAAACGCACAACAAGGTGCTGCGCGTGGTCTCGCCGGTCGCCGGTTATGTCGGCGCGATGATGCTGCACGCGTTCTGGAACGGCGTGGCTTCGATCAACGGGCAGATCTTTCTGCTGATGTATTTCGTCGTGCTGGTGCCGCTTTTTATCGCCTTCGTCAGCGTGGCGATTTACCTGGTGCGGCGCGAAGGGCGCATCCTCAGAGAGATGCTGACCGCTGAAGTCAGTCGCGGGCTGATCACGCAGGCGCAGCTTGATATTGTCAGTTCGCTTTTCAAACGCACGGGCTGGATTGCCGGCGCCCTGGGGAAGGGGCAGATCTTTGCCACGCGGCGACAGTTTCTGCGCGCCGTGACGAAACTGGGCCTGTGCCACTGGCACGCCACGCGCGCTGCCGCCGCACAGACCGGGACGCAGAGCTTCACCCTGATTCCGAAATTTCAGGCCGAGGTGCTGATGCTCAGAGATCAGGTCAGGTAAGCCCGTCGCGCAGAGCCTGCTTTCCATTTCACGCATCGTGCGAATTGACATTGAAAAGCTGTCGTTGAATAGAACCCGGATTGAACTGGTGCGACGGATTGAGGCTGATCTGATCCGTTCCGCAACGGAGGCGAAAATCATCAGGATTGATCGGATACTGCTCACGTGTTAAGTTGGGCGCGGTTGAGTTATGTTGCAGATGAGGTTCAATAACCCGATCCGGCCCAACCGCTTTCATCGCGGCATTGCGATCTTTTTTCTCGTCTTCGCTTTCATTGATCTGGTTTGTCCTGGTCTTTGCCAGGCTGATTTCGCCGATCCTGGCGCACAGCGTATTGCGCAGCTCGCATCAGACACGAAAAGCCAGGCCCTGGTCGCCACCGGCGGCCCGCAGCACGAGCGGGATTCACATTCACAGACGCTTGAAGAAGATTGTTTCTGCTGCTGTCCGCACCTGCAGCCCTCGTTCGGGCTGATTGCTCCGGTCATCAACGTCAAGCCTTCAGTGCTTTCAGCGCCGCTGAGCCATCTGCCCACGGCCCCGCCCACCGGCACTGACCACCCTCCGCGATTGATTTCCTGCTGAATTACCTGATTCCCTGACACCATCTGAGCAGTGCATCGGGCGCGCAATCGCATCAACGGCAGGCGTCCTGCGCCTCGCCTTCGTGCTCTTTGACCGCACTGA
>CAYWDW010000862.1:0-2634 GCA_964457105.1 uncultured Heliobacteriaceae bacterium | reverse complement strand
CGAGCGGCAAGGACGGGACGATCCGGCTGGTGATGGGGCCGCTCAATTCGCAGAGTTGCGATGTCGCTTCATTCAAAGTGCCGACGCCGATTGAACTGGCGCACGACTTTCTCTGGCGCGTGCATCAGCAGACGCCCGCGCGCGGCTTTATCAGAATCTTCAACCGTTCGCATTACGAGGACGTGCTGGCCGCGCGCGTGCTGAAGCTGGTGAAAAAGCCGGTCTGGCAGGCCCGCTATGAACAGATCAATCACTTCGAGCAACTGCTGACAGACAACGCCACCATCATTCTGAAATTTTACCTGCACCTCAGCAAAGACGAGCAGGAAGAACGCCTGCTTGCCCGCGAACAGGACGAAACGAAATTCTGGAAGCTGTCGGTTGGTGACTGGCAGAACCGCGAGTTGTGGGATGATTACATCGCGGCTTACGAAGATGCCCTCAACAAATGCAGCACGAAGGCGGCGCCGTGGTACGTCATCCCGGCCAACAAAAAATGGTTTCGCAATCTGGCGGTGGCTGAAGTGATCGTGAAGGCGCTCAGGCCATACAAACAACAGTGGCTCGCCAGCCTGAGCGAACGCGGCGAAACCGAGAAGGCGAGGATTGAAGAGTTTCGCCGGAGCCGGCTTCAGTCCTGAGCGCCGACCGCGTGCCGCCCCGCCCTGGCGCGCAGAAATTCGATGATGCCCGGCAGCAGTGAAATGAAAATGACCGCGAGCACGACGAGCGTGAAGTTTTCCCGGACCAGCTCAAGGTTGCCGAAAAAGTATCCGGCATACACGAACGCGCCGACCCACAGAATGCTGCCGGTCACGCTGTAAGCCAGGAACTTCAGATAGGTCATGCGCCCGATGCCCGCCACAAACGGCGCAAACGTCCTGATGATCGGCATAAACCGTGCAATGATGACCGTCTTGCCGCCGTGCCGTTCATAAAACTGATGCGTGCGTTCCAGATACTTTTTATTCAGCAGCTTTGAATTTTCGCGGCTGAAGACTTTCGGACCGACAAAATAACCGATCCAGTAATTGACCGAATCGCCCAGCATCGAAGCCACCATGAGCAGCAGCGAGAGCCAGTGAACCTTCAGCCCGCTCGCAGGCCGCGCCGTCAGCGCCCCCGCCGCAAACAGCAGCGAATCGCCCGGCAGAAACGGCGTCACCACCAGGCCCGTTTCGCAGAAGATAATCAGAAACAGAATCGAATAGGTCCAGACGCCGTAATTCGCCACCAGTTGGTTGAGGTACTGGTCCAGGTGCAGCACGACATCAATCAGATTTTTGATCCAGTCCATAAAATCAGACAGCCACCATCAGGGTTTGTCAGGGAGCGCCGATGGTAACGCACCGCCTGGCGCTTGCCAAAGAAAAAGGCCATCGCTGCGGATGGCCTTTCGAGATGAATGATTATGATCGTTATAAATCCGGGATTGCGGGGGCGGGATTTGAACCCGCGACCTTTGGGTTATGAGCCCAACGAGCTACCAGGCTGCTCCACCCCGCGTCACGAAAGCGGAGACTGTAGCGGTCACGGGAAGCTTTGTCAACGGGTCGTCAAAAATTATCCAATTAAATTCAATTCACCGCAGGGCTGTTGCGAAGTCGCCAACGGGCGCGCTGACACGAGCGAACTGATGCCTGATGCCTGATGCCTGACTCCTGAGCTGGAAAAATCGCCAGATCTTTCTCGTTTCAGGAATCAGGGATCAGGAATCAGGAACCAGTTTTTTTCCCGCGCGAGCGCACCTTCTCGCTGACATTGCAAAGGCCCTGCAATTCACCGGCCAGCCGACGGCTTCGGTTGTCAGCCCGCCGGCGGCTGGCTATGATAGCCGCGCTCTGACTTTTGCCGCAGGCCGGATCGCCGCAGCAGCTTTTATGCGGCTCATCTGAGTCAGCCGGAGGGATGCCATGACACAGGCGAAAACCGCAGGCACCGTTGAAGAGAAAATCATCGCGCTCGAACAGGAAATTTTTGCGGCCATCAGAAACAGAGATGCCGCTGCGCTCGAACGCCTGCTCGCCGATGGTTTCGTTTATCACACGGCAGCCGGAGATGAATTTGACCGGGCCACGTTTCTGCACAACATCGCCACGCTGCCGCTGACGATTCTGGAGGTGCAGGGCGAAAACCTGAAAGTAAATATTTACGGCGAAACCGCCGTGCTGACCGGCATCCAGAAAGCCCGGGTGCGCGATGACAAGGGGCACGAAATCATCAGCGCAGTGGCTTTCACCGATGTGTTCATCACACGCGGCGGGCAGTGGCTGATGGCTCAGGCTTACGGGGTCGAATTGCCAGCCGCGTCGGCCTGACCGCCTGCGGACCAGCAGACAGGAGCCGAAACTGAATGCCTTCAATTGAACTGAAACTGCGCGTGCGGTGGGCCGATGCGGACGCTGCCGGGCGCATCAATACGCCGCGTTATTTTGAATACTTTGAAGACGGAGAGATTGAGCTGCTGCGGCAGTGCGGGCAGCCGCTCAGTCGCGGCCATTACGACTTTCCGCGCGTGCACACCGAATGCACCTTCAAAAAAATGCTCGCGCTCGATCAGCCCTTCACCATGCGCGTGAGCATTGGCAAACTCGGTCGCACTTCGATCCGGTATGATTACCTGTTTTTTACCGA
>CAYWDW010000861.1:0-2640 GCA_964457105.1 uncultured Heliobacteriaceae bacterium | reverse complement strand
GCTGACCGTCTTCATCGGTAACAACGGCTCCGGCAAAAGCAGCTTGATCGAAGGACTGGAAACGCTGCACAACCTCGTCAATGACGGGCTGGACGAGGCAATGCAACAATGGCGTGGCTTTGAATACATCCGCCATCAGGGCGTCTCGCGGCAAGTGCGGCAAGGTGCATCGGCGTTGGAATTGCCGCGCAGCAATGCGATGTCGTTTCAGTTGCGAGGCCGTGCGGGCGGCGATTTCAAAGCCTTCAGCGCTGCAACTGAAATCAATCTGCGCCAGGCCGCAGACGACGCCAATCTGGACGAATTACATTTTTCCCGCGAAGAAGTCGTCATCAAAAATCAATGGCGTTACCAGCGGCAGGCCGACGGCAAAGTCAACGCTACGCCGCTGATGGCCGATGCGCCTGAATTGCCTGACGGCCAACAGATGGTTCCCATCTTTGCCCGCGATTGGGGCGGCGTCGCCACGGTGACGATTCCCGACCGGATGGGCAATGACGATTCGCTCTTGCAGGACGCGCTGGGTTGGTACGTCGGCGAGTGGCAATTCGTTGCGCTCGATCCGGCGGCGATGGGCTACCCGAATCCGCAACAACGCACGGGGGGCGCAGTGCGCCTGCTGCGCGACGGCTCGAACGTGGCGGAATATCTGTTGAGCATCAAGCGGCTGGATGCGGCGGCCTTTGAGGGCATACTCGAAACGGTGCGTTACGTGTTGCCTTATGTGCGCGATTTGCAACCGGCCCTTACGTCGGAACTCGAACGCAATGTTTACCTGCAAATGACCGAAGGCGATTTTAAAGTGCCGGGCTGGTTATTTTCGACGGGTACGCTGCGCATTCTGGCCTTGCTGGCATTGTTGCGTCATCCCGCGCCGCCGCCGTTGATCGCCATCGAAGAAATCGAAAACGGCCTCGATCCCCGCACGATTCACCTGCTCGTCAAAGAAATTCGCAACGTCGTCGAGTCAGGCAAAACGCAAGTCATCGTCACGACTCATTCACCTTATCTGTTAGACCTGCTTTCGATCTCACAGATTGTGTTGGTTGAGCGATTTGAAGACCAGCCAATGTTCACTCGCCCCGCCGATTACGAAGAGGTGCGGGAATGGTCAAAAAAATTCAGCCCCGGCAATCTCTACACAATGGGCAAGCTCCGCCAGCAATGAATCGCATGAAAGTCGGATTGATTCTCGAATGCGGCCCTGAAGGAGCCGACAAAAAAGTCTGCGAATATATCGTGCGGCACTACGCGCCTGAGATGAAGATTGATTCCATCACGCTTGATGACAAGCGCAATATCGGCGTGCCGGATGAATATCGCGGCGAAATCGTCAAAGCCTTCGTCGTCCTCAAACCCGGCGCGCAGGCCACGGAAGACGAACTGAAGGAGCATTGCCACACGCGCCTTGCCAGATACAAATGGCCCGGCCACATCGTCATCACCGACAGCCTGCCGAAAAGCGCCGTCGGCAAGGTGCTGCGCCGCGTCCTGCGCGAGCAGGAACTGGCGCAGCGCAGTTGAACGTATTCTCCCTTCTCCATTTTCAATTCTCCATTACTTTGCCATGAGCCAATTCACCAAAGCAGAGTGCAGAATAATGGAGAATTGAAAATGGAGAAGGGAGAATGACGCGATGCTGCCAGTGCCGCGACAATCGCGGAACCGGCAGCCGGGACTTTCCGTTTGATACTTTTGCCACCGGGCAATCCGGGCACTTCCAGTCTGTTATCGGTCCACATCCAGCAAGGAGTAAACGTTCAGTCGTGAAAACAAAACTCGCCCTGACTTTGTCTTTTTTTCTGCTCGTGCTGCTGCCGGCTTCGTCTGCCTTTGCGCAGATTCATCGCGGCGTGATTCGCGGGCGGCTGACTGATGCCAATTCACACCCCATCCCCGGCGCGAAGGTTCAGGCGCTGCATTCCGGCACGGGTGAAACGCGCACGGCGATCAGCAGCGACAATGGTGAATACATCATCTCGCTGCTGCCGGCCGGCGATTACCGCCTCAAAATTGACAAGCCCGGCTTCCGGCACTACGACACTGAAATCACCCTGCGCGTGAATCAGGAATTGCGCTTCGACCTGAGGATGAATGTGGCCGGACTTGAAGTGACCGAAACGATCACGGCCCCGCGCACGCAGATCAAAAAGGATTCGGCCAGCATTGGCGCGGTGATTGAGAACCGCGAGATTGCCGGGCTGCCGCTTGACGGGCGCAACTTTCTGGAACTGAGCCTGCTCGTGCCCGGAGCCGTGCCTGCCGCGCCGGGTTCTGCCGGTTCGGTGCGCGGCGACTTTGCCTTCAGCGTCAACGGCGCGCGCGAGGATGCGACCAACTTTCTGCTCGATGGCGTTTACAACGTGGACCCGAAACTCAACACGCCCGGCGTGCGTCCGCCGGTTGACGCCGTGCAGGAGTTTGAAATCGTGACCAACGGTTATGACGCTTCGTTCGGACGCAACGGCGGCGCGCAGGTCAACGTCATTCTGAAATCAGGCACGAATCGCTTTCACGGCACGGCCTATGAATTCCTGCGCAACGCGGCGCTCGATGCGCGCAATTTCTTCGCGCTGCCCAATGAATCCGCGCCGCAGTATCAGCGCCATCAGTTCGGCTTTTCCTTCGGCGGGCCGCTCA
>CAYWDW010000860.1:0-2644 GCA_964457105.1 uncultured Heliobacteriaceae bacterium | reverse complement strand
CACGCCCGCGCCGATGCGCGTGTTCTTGTCAATGATGGCGCGCCGGATGTGGCAGTTCTCGCCAATCCCGATCCAGGGCAGGCCCTGCCGTCGCTCGGCTTCGAGTTCCTCGACTGTCTGGAACATATCCGCGCCCATCACCAGCGAGTCTTCAATCCGCGAATTGTTTTCGATCCGCGACCGGATGCCGATGATCGAACGCTCAACGACTGAATTGTTCAGAATCGAGCCTTCAGAAATGATCGAATTACGAATCTGACATTCGCTCATCTTCGATGACGGCAGAAACCGCGTCCGCGTGAAGATCGGAGCATCGGCATGGAAGAAACTGAATTTGGGCGTCAACTGAGTCAGCCCCATATTGGCCTCATAGAACGAGCTGATCGTCCCGATGTCTTCCCAGTAGCCATCAAACAAAAATGACTGCACGTTGTAAGCGGGAATGGCTGCCGGAATGACCTGCCCGCCGAGGTCATTGAACTGTTCGTTGCGCAGCAGTTCGCGCAAGACATCGAGCTTGAACACATAGACGCCCATCGAAGCCAGAAACGGGCGCTGTGCGGCGTCTTCAGGACTCAGCCCGAAGCGCGAAGTGTCCACGCGCATCGCGTCGAGCGCGTGCGCCGGCGGCTTCTCTCTGAATTCAACGATGCGGCCTGTCGGGTTTGATTTGAGCAGGCCGAAACTCGTAGCGCGCGCGGCATCAACCGGCAGGACTGACACCGTCACATCGGCGCCGGTGTCCTGGTGATGCCGCAGGAAGTCCTGATAATCCATGCGGTACAAATGATCGCCTGACAAAATCAGCAGGTTGTCAGGCCGCACGCTTTCGATATGCACCATCACCTGGCGCAGCGCATCGGCAGGCCCCTGAAACCAGTCTTTGTTGGTGGGCGTCTGTTCCGCCGCGAGGATTTCAACGAAGCCGTCTGAGAACCCGCTGAAGCGGTAGGTGCGCGAAATATGACGATTGAGCGAAGCCGAATTGAACTGCGTCAGGACGAAGATGCGAATCATGTCTGAGTTGATGCAGTTCGAAACCGTGATGTCAATGATGCGATATTTGCCGCCAATCGGGACGGCGGGTTTTGAGCGGGGCATCGTCAGCGGAAAAAGCCGCGTGCCTGCGCCGCCGCCGAGAATGACTGCGAGGGTGCTTCGTTTCATATTTTGTCTTATCCGGTTGATCCAAAGATTTACGACTGCCTGATTTCAGGATTCTGCCACGTCGCAACCATACGCGCTACTGAGACGAAGGCATCGCCGGATTATTGTTGAGCCACCGGAGCTGATGAAATAACGCTTTTCGCTGTAACGCTTCGTGGTATGATTTGCGGGCCTCGCAAGTTCCTCACCAGATCAGCAGCCTCCTGATTGCCGGACTTGTCAAATCGCCCGAACAACCCGCTGACACTCCCGTTGTGACGTTCACCCCCAGGAGGTGCACTCATGTCATCCAGAGCGTTGCTGATTTTTCTGACGACTATGCTGCTCAGCCTGACCGGGCTGGCGCAGGTGCCGGTGGCTTCGCTGACCACGCCGCCGGAAAACACCGCTGAAGATTATCTGCGGCAGGGCAGGGAACTCGTCCGCCGCGGTGACAATGACCAGGCGCTCGCGGCGTTTTCCAGCGCGCTGCGCCTGCAGCCAGGCCTGGTTGTCGGCTACCTGCTGCGCGGCAGCGTCTTTGAAGCGCGCGGCGATTATCGCCGGGCCGAACGGGATTATTCACAGGCCATTCGCCTGCAGCCCGACCAGGCTGACGGCTGGAGCCAGCGCAGCCGCGTGCTGTTTATTACCGGCGCCGATGAACGGGCGATTGCCGACGCTACGCGCGCGCTCGAACTCAGCCCGAACGATGAAAACGCGCTGCTGCATCGCGCGCGCGCCTATGAACGCCGGGGCTTTCTGTCATCCGCGCTGGTTGATCTGCAGCAACTGCTCCGGCTGAATCCGTCACACGCTGAGGCACAGCAGGTGCGCGACAGAATGCAGTCCGCCATCGCCGACACACCGCCCGCACAGAATCAGGTTGCCGCAGTTCCGGCTGATCCCGCCGAGCCTGCGCCGTTGCGCCGTGGCCGCAAGGGCTTTATCAGCCGTACAGCCGAACCTGTCGCTGCTCATTCGGCAGTCGTCACTGAAACCGCCGCGTCAGTGATTGCCGCGCCAGAGCCGCCGGTTGAGACTGCACGCGATTCAGCCGATGCCGACAGGCACGACTTCCAGCCTGAAATGATTCGCCTGACGGTTGACGAATCAACCGCCGCTGCCACAGAAGAAACGGCGCGGCTGCGTTATGAATACGTCACGAATTCAGCGCCGCGTTCCCGCTTTGGTTTTCTGAAAGTGCTGTCACCGAAGCGACTGAAAAATCTGTGTCGCAGCGGCCTGCACGGCTTCAAACACGGCCTGTCAGCCCTGTTGCCTGGCACGCGCAGCAGAACCTCCTGAAACAAACAAGGAACAAACAAGGAACAAACAAGGAGCAAACAAGGAGCGCAGGCGTCCCGCCTGCCTGTCTTGTGGCAAACAAGGAACGAACAAGGAACGAACAAGGAGCGCAGGCGTCCCGCCTGCCTGTCTTCCGCGCCAGGCGCGGTGATCGGAATCAGGCCGGCGGGACGCCTGCGCTCCGTGTTCG
>CAYWDW010000859.1:0-2646 GCA_964457105.1 uncultured Heliobacteriaceae bacterium | reverse complement strand
ACGGCAATTGTGATGTTTTCATTCGGCGGCGGCGGCGCGCCCGGCGGACTTGTCAGATTCAGGCGCGGCGGCGCATTGAAGCTGTAAGCCAGCGGCGCCACGTCAGGATCAGCGGGCGGACTCGCCGACGCGATGAATTCATTGAGCAGCAGCGTGACGCGCTGCGTTGCGCCAATCGCCGGTTTGATTGTCAGATTGATCTGCGCTGACCGCGGGCTGCTGCCAGCGCCCTGCACGTTCGTGACGCTGACGCTGTCAATGCGCGGGCGCAGCACGAAGGCCGCGACATTCGATTCAACTCCGCGATGCGGCACGGGCGGCGATCCCATCAGGCGGCGATGAATCACCTGCACGCCCTGCACGCCAGCGAGCAGCGCGGCAGGCAGCGTGATCACAATCTGCGCGTCGGTCACGTTTGCGTCAGCCGGTGTGACAACGACACCGCTGATGCTGACCAGCGTGTTTTCGTCGCGCAACTGCTGCCCCGCAATGACCAGATTGTGTCCGGCCAGGATCGGCTGATCGGGCAGCATCGGATCGCTTGCGTCGGCCTGCGACAACAGGCGTTCGATGACCGGCTGACTGAACGGCGCGACATAAACGTTGCGCGCCCGCACCGGCAGCGCCGCGCGCGTCGAAGCGCGGCTTTCGATCAGCACGACCGAAGCCTGCCAGGCGGCGGTCGGGCGATACTTCGCCTGAAAGGCCGCCCACATCCGCGATATTTCTTCAGTCGAAAGCGCCTGCGGAATGATTTTGATCTGCTCGACCTGTTCGGCCAGTTCTGACGTGAAGAGCGCCTGCAAATTTGCGGGCAGACCGCTGCCGCCACCGACCGGCGAAGGCGGCGCAAGCGAGCGGCGAATTGCGTCGCGCGTCAGCACGGGCGTTTCGTGCAGCAGTTGCATGCCGTAACCGAGCAGGATTTCAGCGTGCAATTCTTCCATCCCGTAAGCCGTCAGCAGAAAGTGCAGATCAAGCGCGAGCGGCGGATTGCTGATGCGGTCGCCGCGCCCGTTGCGCGCCGGCAGCCCCAGGTTGCGCCAGCCTGCGTTGGGCGTGACCTGATACATAAATAAATTCAGGCGGCTTTTCTTTTCGTTGTCGAGCGCGTCAATCCGATCCGGCGGCAGCGTGCTGATCAGCACATCGCCGACGCTGGCCGACACGTTGTGATCAATCAGGCCGTTGTTGAGCAGATCCTTCAGCACGGCCATGACCGAAGCGATGGCCAGGGCATTACTCATCGCTTCCCTCCTTCGCGCTCTTTCAGGTAATCATCCAGCGACAGTCCGGGGCGAGGGCGCGCCGGTGCAGGGCGCGGCGCCGGAGCCGTCGGCATCACCGCCCGCACTTCAACGCGCCCGATGCTGATTCTGATGACGGGCGCAGCTTCCTTTGCAGTTTGATCAGTCCCCGGTTCAGCTTTCATCACTTCGCCTGTTGGTCCGCTCGCAGCAGGCAGCGTAATTGACGGTCGAATCTGAATGGCCGCAGCCTGCGCGTTTTTTGTGGCTGACGATTCGCCCGCTTCAACATCCGCCGACAGTTCGGCAGCGCGCCTGAATAAAGGCGGTTCCGGCAATTGTGCGGCGGCCTGCCGGGTCAGTTGTGCGGCCTCAGCAACATTCAATGCCTTGTCGTTCATTGGCGGCGGCAGCCCTGCGCGTGGTCTGAATTGAACTGCTTCACGCGGCGCAGGCGGTGCCTTGATCGCTGAAGCAGAACTTTCAGACCTGAGCTGATTCGCAGCAGTTGTACTCTTCACCGCTTCAGCTTCAAGCTGCGCCTGTGCTGATGACGTTGTCTCTTCGGCGACTGTCAGGTCAGCCTGCGATGACGGCTCAAAGACTGAAGCCAGGCGCGGCTTAATCAGCGGCGCGGCGCCGAGGGTTCTGGCCGCCAGGTTGTACAGGTAATCATTCATTCCTGCTCTGTGGCATCCGCAGATCGGTTCAGTACCGCGCGCGTCAGCAAGCGGTGTGTATCACAAACAACCGTTTGCTGACGCGCGCGGTACTGGACCGATCTTGTGCAGTCTGATTTCATTCGCTGATGCAGTTCAGATAAAACTGCCTGCGCCACGCGCTCAGGCTGAAGATTTCCTGTTCCGTCCAGCCATAAGCGCGGGCCAGCAGGTGCGCTTCTCTCAAGGTTCGCCGTGCCCACGCGCCGACTTCAGCCAGGTAAAACGAAGCGATGTCGAAATCCGCTGACCAGGCGTGCTGACAGGCCGGACAGTTCAGCGCAAGCTGAATGTCAGCGAGCGGATCAGCCCGGCGCAGGCGTTCCGTCAGAGCTTCGATCACTGCGGCGGGCAGGCGACTTGTCGCCACCGGTTCACCATCAAGCGCGCCGCCGAGCACGCAGCGTTCGAGCAGTTGCTGCCTGGCAATCAATGCATCTGCGCTCGTGGCAATGGCCATCAGGTCAAGACTGTTCGGCAGCCGCAGGCTCAGTTCATAACCCGCGAAATGAAATTGCAGCGGCGCACTCGCTTCCGACGGCTGATCGTTGAGCAGTTCCGCCGTTTCAAAATTCAGTTCCAGCCGCTCGCCGCAGGCAGGGCAGTTCGCCACGCAAACCAGTTGCCCGCCAGACATTCGTTCGCGCAGTTCCAGCAGCAGCGCGTCGCGTCGCCCGATG
>CAYWDW010000858.1:0-2655 GCA_964457105.1 uncultured Heliobacteriaceae bacterium | reverse complement strand
TGACGATCATCAAAACGATGCACACTGACGCGATCAATCACGATCCGGCGATTACGTTTATTCAGACAGGCTTTCAGCAGCCGGGTCGTCCGAGCCTGGGCGCGTGGGTCAGTTATGGCCTGGGCAGCGAGAATCAGAACATTCCGGCCTTCGTCGTGCTGCTTTCGACGGCGCACGCGCTCAACACCGATCAGCCTTTGTTTTCGCGGCTCTGGTCGAGCGGCTTTCTGCCGTCGAAGTATCAGGGCGTGCGCTTTCGCGGCGGCAGCGAGCCGGTGCTTTACCTGAACGATCCGCCGGGCGTCAGCAAGACTTCGCGGCGGCAGATGCTTGATGCTGTGATGAAGCTGAATCAGATGAAGCACGACGCTTATGGCGACCCCGAAATCGAAACGCGCATCGCGCAGTACGAGATGGCTTACCGCATGCAGACTTCGGTTCCCGAACTGATGGATTTATCGAAGGAGCCGGACCAGACCTTCGAGCTGTACGGCCCTGAATCGCGCCGTCCTGGCACTTATGCGGCCAATTGCCTGCTGGCCCGCCGCCTGGCCGAACGCAACGTGCGCTTCATTCAGCTTTATCATCGCGGCTGGGATCAGCATAACGATCTGCCGCGCGACCTGGCGCTGCAATGCAAAGGCACCGATCAGCCGACGGCGGCGCTGATTCAGGATTTGAAACAGCGCGGGCTGCTCGATGACACGCTCGTCGTGTGGGGCGGCGAATTCGGGCGCACGGTTTATTGCCAGGGCAAGCTGACCGAAGCGAATTACGGGCGCGATCATCACCCGCGCAACTTTGCGATGTGGCTGGCGGGTGGCGGCGTGAAAAAGGGATTCGTGCTGGGCGAAACTGACGATTTCAGCTACAACGCGATTGAAGAGCCGGTCAGCGTTTATGATTTGCAGGCGACGCTGCTGCATCTGCTCGGCATTGATCACAAGCGGCTGACTTACAAATTCCAGGGCAGACATTTCAGGCTCACCGACGTGCACGGCGAACTGGTCAATAAAATTCTGGCCTGAGATGAAATCAGAACGGACAGGACTGGCGGGATTCATAAAATCCTGAGCAGCGCTGTCAGTTGTTCAGGGAGAAACATCGTTCAGGCAGCAGGGCAGGCGGGACGCCTGCGCTCCTTGTTTGCTCCTTGTTTGCTCCTTGTTTGCTCCTTGTTTGCTCCTTGTTTGAGCTGTCGGTTTTTCAGAGAGGAACATCTTTCATGCAACTTTCCGGCAAATACACGACGATTGATGACCGGCTTTATGAATACCTGCTGGCGGTTTCGCTGCGCGAGCCGGACCTGCTGCGCGAGTTGCGCGAAGAGACGGCGCAACACCCGCTGAGCGGGATGCAGATTGCGCCCGATCAGGGGCAGTTGATGGCGCTGCTGATTCAACTCCTGGGCGCGCGCCGGACGCTGGAGGTCGGGGTTTTCACTGGTTACAGTTCGCTCAGTGTGGCGCTCGCGCTGCCTGCTGACGGCAGGATCATCGCCTGCGATGTGAGCGCAGAGTTCACCGCGATTGCGCGTCGTTACTGGGCGCAGGCCGGAGTCGCGCACAAGATTGATTTGCGCCTGGCCCCGGCGATGCAGACGCTTGATGGCCTGCTCGCTCAGGGTCAGGCCGGAACTTTTGATTTTGCGTTCATTGATGCCGACAAGGAAAACTACGACGGTTATTACGAGCGGGCGTTGCAACTCATCAGGCCGGGCGGGCTGATTGCGATTGATAATGTGTTGTGGCACAGCAAAGTGATTGACGAAGGGGCGCAGGATGCCGACACCCTGGCGATTCGCGCGCTCAATGAAAAGCTGCATCACGATGATCGCGTGACGCTCAGCCTGCTGTCAATTTCCGACGGGCTGACGCTCGCGCTGAAGCGTTGATGAGAACGCTTTAGCCCGCGCTTCAGCGTGCCTTCAGCCTCAACTTGTCATCGGTCATCCGGCCTGCCAGGATAGAGCCGGATGTCAGTAACCGCGAGCGTGTGCAGGCGGTGATTCAGCTCAGGCAGGATCGTGCTGTCACCACTCGTTCACGCTCGTTTTATCTGATGCTGGCATCAATGTGAGCGATTCAAGGGAAGGAGAACAGTTATGAAGAGGTTATCAACAGCCCTGGCTTTGTCGGCAGTGTTGCTGCTGACCAGCCTGGCTTACGGGCAGCAGACAACCGGCACAGCCGCCGGCGGTTCGACACAGATGCAGGGCGACAAGACCACGCTGCCGCCACTGATTGCGGCGCTCAAATTGTCAGACAGTCAGAAGCGCAAACTCGAAGCCGTTTACGAAGACCGCGACAAACAACTCGCCGCGCTCAAACAGGACACCTCGCTCTCTGAAGAAGCGCGCAACGCCCGGCTCAGTCAGATCAATCAGCACATCAATGAAACCCTCACCAAAGTTCTGACGCAGAAACAGAAAAAGAGAGTCGTGGAGTTGCGCCAGCATCCAGGCAATCGCACGTCCTGATCACACATCAGGCTGCTGACAAATCAAAACGGGGTCAGAACTGAAAAGCTCTGACCCCGTTTTTACTCCGGTGGCTCCGGCGGGCGGCGGGCGGCGATCATCCGCAATCGTTCTTCCCGGCTCTTCTTTCGTTCGTTGTATCCGCGTGCGTCGTAAGGTTGCAGCTTTTCAAGCCA
>CAYWDW010000857.1:0-2655 GCA_964457105.1 uncultured Heliobacteriaceae bacterium | reverse complement strand
GGCGGCGAAGCCGAGGCCGATGCAGAACTGCATCAGCGGGCGAAAGACGGCGGAGAGTCGGACCAGATTCAGGTTGCGCTCGACGAACTGCTGATTGAGCGCGGCGAATGCGGCCATCTCGGCCTGTTCCTGAGCGTAAGCGCGCACGACGCGCACGCCCGACAGGTTTTCCTGGGCGCGCGCGGTGATTTCGGCAAAGAACTCCTGGATTTTTTCAAAGCGCACGTGAATCTGCTGGCCGAAATATTTCACCGTCAGCGACACCAGCGGCATCGTCAGCAGCAGAATCAGCGTCAGCTTCCAACTCAGATAAAACATCAGCGGCAGGATGATCAGCACGCGAAAGATCGTCTGTTCGCTGTACATAATCGCCGGGCCGACGATCATTCTGACCGCGCCGAGGTCGTTGGTCGCGCGCGCCATCAGATCGCCCGTGCGGTGTTCCTGAAAGAACTGCAGCGGCAGGTGCTGCAAATGGCCGTAAAAATCGTTGCGCAGGTCATATTCAATGTACCGCGACATATTGATCAGCGTGCGCCGCTGCAAAAAGAGAAACAGACCGCTCAGCACGCTCGCGCCAATAATCATCAACCCGTACTGCGTGATCTTTTCGTAAGTCACGCCGCTCAGCCGCATCTCGTCAATCGCGTGCCCGACCAGGCGCGGCACCAGGACGCCCGACAGATTCGAGATCAGCACGAAGAGCGTGCCGGAGACGAGCATCCGGCGATATTTTTTGAGGTGCCCGATCAGCCAGGCGCGCCCGGTTGGCGGTTGTCGTTTCGGCGGTGCAGGGTGAAAGGTCGGCGCTGAGCGCGTGTGAGTCTGCTTCATAAGTTCGACCGCGTTGATGGTGATTCAGGCGTCAGTATCGGTGATGAAAACAGGCTGGTCAAATGGCTCAATTCAGGGTCAATTCATTCTCCCCTGGCGCGCAATTGACCGGTCCGGCAGGCAATGCTAAGGTGGCGCCAGGTTACATTCCCTCGTTATCCGCAACAACTCAGACCCGGTCATCTGAATCGGCATTGAATTCTCAGTGCCGGACTTGCGCGCCGCAATTCGTCAACCCTTTGTCGCCGCCGGTGACAGATCTTCCCTTCAGTTGACGCCTCATATTGCCTGGCGACCGGACGGCTCTGAACAACACACGCAAACGAGGAGGAAGATTGTGAAAAAGACTTTCCTGACCATCATTCTGTCAGCCATCGCGGCACTGCTTTCAGCGAATATCGCTGCCGCCGAAACTTACACCTCGACCGTCACCCTGACGACTGACAGCGAGGTTCCCCCGATTCAGAATCTGAATGCCTCAGGCACGACTTATCTGACCATTAACGTTGTGCGCGACGCTTCAGGAAGCATCGTGACCGGCTCGGTCAACTTTCTGACGAATTTCAGTTTTCCGGCCAGCGTCTCGCTGACCGGTCATCACATTCACGAAGGCGCGGCGACAGCCAACGGGCCGGTCAGAATCAACACCGGCATTGCGGGCGCGTCGCCGCTGGTGTTTGCCAGCGGCAAGGGCATGATCAGTTACACGGTGACGGGCGTTGATCCGGCAGTGCTGGGCCGCCTGCTTCAGAATCCGGCGGGTTTTTACGTCAACCTGCACACCAGCGACAATGCGGGCGGCGCTGTTCGCGGCCAGGTGACGACGCTGGTTGAAACGCTCGCTGACACTGTGGCGCTCAGCCCCGCCAATGAAGTGCCGCCAGTCACCGGCGTCAATGCCAGCGGCACGGCGACGATCACCGTCCACCCGAAACGCGATGCCACCGGCGCAGTGACCGGCGGAACAGTGAACTTCACCGTCACGTTCAACTTTCCCGGCAGCGTCACCATCACGGGCCTGCACATTCACCAGGCGGCAGCGGGCGTCAATGGCTCGGTCGTGATCAATACCGGAATTTCCGGCGCGCGCCCGCTGGTTTCGACGACGGGCAGCGAAACGATCAGCTATGCGGTGCCGGTCAGCAACGCGACGCTGCTGCAAAACCTGCTCAGCAATCCGTCAGGCTTTTATGTCAATCTGCACACCAGCACCAATGCCGCCGGAATCATTCGCGGTCAACTCGCCTCGCTTGCGACTCCGGCCAGCATCGAACAGGTTTCGCCCCTCGTCGTGCAGTCCGGTTCGACCTCAACCCTGACGCTGCTCGGCACCGGCTTCGGTAACACCGCCGCGGTGCTGATCAATGGTCAGATCGTCCCGGCGGTTTATGACGGCACGAACAATCCGGGGCAGTTGACGAACATTGCCATTCCGGCGGCATTGCGGGCCAGCGCGGGCACGCTGACCGTGCAGGTGCAGGACCTCAACGGCACTCTGTCAGCGCCGCGCCTGGTCAGAGTGGCCGATGCGGCCAGCCTGAACAGCTTTACCGCCGTCACGGTTGATCCGGTGCGCTATCAGAACGCGGTCGCGCCGGAATCAATTGCGGCGCTGTTCGGCACCAGTCTGGCGACGACCAGCACCGGGGCGATTTCAGTGCCGCTGCCGACCTCGCTTGATGGCACAACGCTGATGGTGAACGGTGTCGCGGCGCCGCTCTTTTTTGTCTCGCCGAATCAGATCAACTTTCAGATTCCGGCAGGAGTTGCGCCCGGCACGGCAAGTGTGGTGGTGGTGGACAAGAACGGCAAAGAGGTAAA
>CAYWDW010000856.1:0-2657 GCA_964457105.1 uncultured Heliobacteriaceae bacterium | reverse complement strand
CTTGACTGTCATTCATAAAATGTGAACGATGAACGGCGAGCGCGTGAATGATGCGGCGCGTTCAGCGTTCGTCATTCATACTGTATCAGGCATAACTATTCAACTCATCGTTCAATGTACGATTCGCCCCGTCAGGCATACATTTGTCTTGAATCGAACTGCGGTGATCGCGCCGCCGGTCTGCTGCGCGCCCTGACCGCGCTGATTGCGGCTGACCTGCGGCTCGTCGCGGCCTCATCCATTTATGAAAGCGAAGCGACCGATCAGCCTGATCTGCCGAAATCGCTGACGCTGATTGTCGCGGTCACAGCCCGCCGGCTCGAACCATTTTCGCTGCTCAACTTCTGCCTCGCGGCTGAAACGCGACTTGGACGACAACGGATGACTGAAAATGGCGAGCGCCCGGTCAGCATCGAACTGCTGATGCTGGGCGATGTCATTGTCGAGGAATTCCGTGATGGCAGCGAACTGGTGCTGCCGCATCCGCAACTGCACCTGCGCCGTTCGATGCTGACGCCGATGGCTGAAATTGCGCCGCATCTCAAGCATCCGGCGCTGGGCGAAACGATGTCGCACCTGCTCGGCGCGGTGCGCGATCAGTCAAAGGTGCTGATTTATCGTTCGTGACTTCTCCCAGGGATTCGATTGCAATGATGCCTGACGGGACTATAATGCCTGCGGATTCTGACCGCAGGCAGTCATCAGATGAGCCACATTCCTGAACAACGAGATCAACTCCCGCCTGACGCCCGCCCACCAGAACACGAAAAGGTCACGCTCGCGCGGCTGCACCAGCACAAGCAGCAGCAGCGCAAAATTGTGATGATTACGGCTTACGATTACCCGACGGCGCGGCTCGCGGACGAAGCCGGAGTGGACCTGATTCTGGTCGGCGACAGCCTCGCCAACACGGCGCTCGGTTATGACAACACGCTGCCGGTGACGATTGATGAAATGCTGGTCGCCACCCGCGCCGTGCGCCGCGCGGTCAAACGCGCCATGATTATTGGCGATCTGCCCTTCGGCACTTTTCAGGCCGGACGCGATGAAGCGATTCGCGCGGCGCTGCGGTTCATCAAGGAAGGCGGCGCTGATGCCATCAAGCTCGAAGGCGGGCGGCAACGCCTCGGTCTGGTGCGGCAGATGGTTGAAAACGGCATTCCGGTGATGGGTCACATCGGCCTGACGCCGCAATCGGTGTTGCAGATGGGCGGTTATAAATTGCAGGGCAAAACCCTCGCCGCCGCGCGTCAGTTGATTGACGATGCGCTCTCACTTGAAGCCGCCGGAGCTTTCGCCATCGTCCTTGAAGTCATTCCGTCCGCGCTCGGTCGCCTCATCACGCGGCAGTTGAAAATTCCGACCATCGGCATCGGAGCCGGGCCGCACACCGATGCGCAGGTGCTGGTGATGAATGATCTGATCGGCCTGACGTTTGGCAAAAGCGCGAAATTCGTGCGCCGTTACGCCGACGTCCGCACGACGATCAGCGAAGCGATCAGCCATTATGCCAGTGATGTCCGCAGCGGAAGTTATCCGGCTGAAAGCGAAGCTTACGATGTGTCGCGCGAAGTCACGGAACAACTCGAACGCCTGACGCCGCAGCCGGACGAGAATGAAGATGGTTATATTTTTTATGCTGAGTAAGGTTCGACCGGCCCATTGAATTGCGAGGTCCTTATGGAAATCATCACCCGCGCCGCGCGCATGCAGTCTGTGGTTGAGAAACTGGCCACTGAGGCCAAACCGGTGGGCTTTGTCCCGACGATGGGCGCGCTGCACGAAGGTCATCTGTCACTGGTCAGAGAAGCGCGGCGGATGAATGACGCCGTCATGGTTTCAATCTTCGTCAATCCGACGCAGTTCGGCCCGCAGGAAGATTTCACGCGCTATCCGCGTGACCTGGCGCGTGACGCCGACACGCTGACGCCGCTCGGTGTTGATTACATCTTTGCGCCTGGCGTCGAAGAAATTTATCCGCGTCAGTTTTCAACTTTCGTCAGCGTCGAGGAACTGGGCAACAAGCTCGAAGGCGCCTCGCGGCCTGGCCACTTTCGCGGCGTGACGACGGTGCTGACGGTACTGTTCAATATCATTCGCCCGAAGTTCGTGTACCTCGGTCAGAAGGATGCCCAGCAGGTGGTCATCATCAGAAGGATGGTGCGCGACCTGCGGATGCCGGTTGAAATCGTCGTGCTGCCCACCGTGCGCGAAGCTGACGGGCTGGCGCTCTCGTCACGCAACAAATATCTCTCCGCCGAAGAGCGGCGCGCCGCGCCCGTGATTTATCGTTCGCTCAGAAAAGCCGAAGAACTTTTTGCCGACGGCGAACGCAGCGCCCGCCGCCTCATTCGCGCAATGGAAAAAGAAATTCAGCGCGAACCGCTGGCGAAAACTGACTACGTCGCCATCACCGACACCGAGCGCCTTGATCCGCTTGACGACCTCAGCCATCGCAGCGCGCTCGTTTCGCTCGCCGTTCGTTTCGGCCCGACCCGGCTGATTGACAATGTGATCCTCAACGACGAGGACTTCAAATCAAAAAGCGGCAGGCTCAGGCTGGGCTGAGCGCGTGCGTTGAAAGTCTGTGGCCCGATGTGGCGGGGGGGGGGGGGGGGGGGGGGGGGGGGGGGGGGGGCGCGGGGGGGGGGGGGGGG
>CAYWDW010000855.1:0-2660 GCA_964457105.1 uncultured Heliobacteriaceae bacterium | reverse complement strand
CTGTCAGTGAAACATATGAACCGACTTCCAAGAACACAACAGCAGTGTGAAATCTTGTGCCTTTGAAGAGGCTGGAAAATTGATTCCGCTCATAGCAATCCCAGAATGTTGATTGTTGTTCAGGTGTTGGAAGCTTACCTGCAACTTCGACTGTATCTATAAGTCCGACATCAATCACCGTCTCGGATTTTTTCTTTTCTTTTGCTTTCTGCTTCTGAGCGACAAAATTGCTTACGGCACCGATACCTGTAAAAGTCCAGTTGATTGCCAGCCCTGCTGCGGCACTGGCGCCTGCGCTCACACCGAAAAAGTTGATGATCATAGATGTTGGCGCTCCGCCAAAGAAGGCCCCAACCCCGCTCATTAATGCAGCAAATGCCTCACCAAAAACACTGAAGGCAGACCAGGTTCCGGCAATCGCTACTGCGGCAAGTCCCGCAGTCAATAGAATCGCGCCTGCGACAAACACTGCCACAGCTATCGCCTTGAAAATCTTCCCGATCCATTTGAACAGCTTCTTAAAGAACAATCCGTCCGGGTCCGCGTGATTGACCGGATCGTTGCCACAGTACGCATACAGGTTCAGCGTTTGTGGGTCTTCCAGACTTGCCGCGCTCATCCCGAGGGGATCTACCTGCGTGAAGCGTCCCTGCGCCGCATTGTAGAAGCGATTGACCGTGTAATCCAGCTTCGTTGTCGCGCTCCGGTCATACGACGTGAATCGTTTCGTCGTCGCTGCCGAAGCGTCAATCATCGCGCCGAATGGCAAGGACTCCTGCCGCCCGGAGAAAGCTCCATTCGTATCGGTGATGACTCTGGTTCCGAGGCGGTCGGGGTGATGATACTGCTTGTTATTGCCCGGTGTCGTCGTCGCCAGCAGGCGTCCGCCCGCATAGACGTAACTCTTCTGCCACGTCAGCGTCCCGCTGCCCACTGCGCCGCTATACTCCGCGACTGTCTGCCCGCCGTCCCACGCATAGTACCTTGCCGTGCTGCCTGTCGTTGTGATGAATCGTTCGTTGCTTGCCCCGTAGCTGTACTTCTCCTGAAGCGTATCGGCATCATCGCGCACCTCAGCCAGTCGCCCGGCAGCGTCATACCGACTACGCTTGAACGCGCCGCCCTCGACCCGCCCGCGCGTCTGATTGCCTGCCGCGTCGTATTCGAAATTGGCATTGGTCAGGCGATTGCTCGCCGTGTTGTAAGTCAGCCCCGTGATGCCATCAAGCGGAATCGTTCCCGGATTCCCACTCATCGTTACGTTCCCGCGGTTGCCGTAGCGGTCATAGCTGTAGATCTGCCACCAGGTCGGCGCAGTAAAAGCGCTCGTCCCGCCTTTGACTTCCTTCAGCCGCGCCAGCTTGTCATAGGTATAGGCGCGATTGCGCGTCGCGTCCAGCACATCTGTGATCCCGGTCAGTTGCCTGCTCTTCGCGCCGTTATTGTTCGGATCGTTGTTCGTCGTGTAGTTGTACACGAGTTTGGACAAAAAAACGGCTCTTTTGAGTCAGGCTCTGTTCAGGAGCTGGACCGAGTTGTGATTCGTCAGTCTGCTCAATTCAGCGGATTCCCATCAATCGGGCCTGCGCTGACAGGTTGGGACTTTCGGGCAAGTCTGGAGGCAGGGTGATCTCGTGCAAACTCGCGGGAAAGTCCCACCTGAATTGAGTCAGCCACGCGCCGGTGCTGCGCCCAAAAGACTTCTCCGCTCAGGCCATCATCCATTGAACCGGATTTTGTCCAAACTCGTGCTGGTTGTTGAGTAACGCTCGAAGTTCCGGCGGCGGCGGCGCTCTGTTTTACGGTTATGGCTGTGGTATATTTTCAGCGCGTGAACACACCGGCTCCATACTTATCAATCATCATTCCTGCTTACAACGAAGAGCAGCGCATTGTTCGCACGCTGGACGCAACGCTTGATTTTCTGGGTGCGCAAAGCTACGCCAGCGAAATCATCGTCGTTGATGACGGCTCGCGGGACCGGACGGCTGAGGTGGTCAGCGAATTTGAGCAGCGCGCTGCCGGGCGGTTGCGGCTGCTGCGCAATCCCGGCAATCGCGGCAAGGGCTATGCGGTCAGAAACGGCATGCTGCATTCGAGAGGCGCGATTGCGCTCTTTTTCGATGCTGACCTGGCGACGCCGCTCAGCGAAGTCGAGAAGGTCATCGGGCCGATTGTGAATAATCAGTATGACGTGGTCTTCGGTTCACGCGCGCTCAATCGCGGGCTGATTCAGGAGCGTCAGTCCTGGCTGCGCGAACTGCGCGGGCGGGCGGGCAACCTGCTGATGCGCGGGCTGGTGGGGTTGAATTTTATGGACACGCAATGTGGCTTCAAGGCCTTTCGCCGCGAAGTCGTGCAGCCTGTCTTTTCGCGACAGCAGATTGAAGGCTTCGGCTTCGATCCTGAAATTCTCTTTATCGCGCAAAAGCAGGGCTGGCGACTGCTGGAAGTGCCGGTCCGCTGGAGCCACGTCGAAGGCTCAAAAGTCACACTGTTCGGCAGCACTGTCAAAGTGCTGGCGGAAGTCATGAAGATTCGCTGGAATGACCTCAGCGGAAAATACAACGGCAAAGCCGAACTGATGCCGGCGCGGCATTCCTGAACACACAGCGACCGATGAAAAGACTCAACGTCAACATTGACCACATCGCCACCAT
>CAYWDW010000854.1:0-2660 GCA_964457105.1 uncultured Heliobacteriaceae bacterium | reverse complement strand
AGTGGCGGAAGAAAACGAAAAAGGTTACTTGCCGCCGCTCAAGACGAAGATTGAAAATATCGGGAAATACGAGACGATTTTTTTCGGCTTTCCGACTTGGGGAATGCAGCTTCCGCCGCCGATGAAAAGTTTTTTGAGTCAGTATGATTTGAGCGGAAAAACAATTATTCCATTCAACACAAACGCAGGCTACGGCGTGGGAAGCGGTTTTCGGCAAGTCAAAGAACTCGCTCCGAAATCTACGGTTTTGGAAGGTTTTGAAATCAAAGGCGGTATCGAAAGAGACGGAATTTTGTTCGTGATGGAAGGGGAGAAAGAAAAGCAGGCACAAACAGAAATTAAACAATGGTTGCAGAGAATTGAGATTCTGAAATCGGCAAAGTAGCTGACGACACCGGTGCGCCCGATGGCGTCGGCGATGCCGAAAACATGCCGCCGGACCAGGAGCCGCAAGAAGTCCGCGACGACCTGCTGCGATTCCAGAACCAGCAGACACCGATCCCCAACCTCGATTGATCGAACGAAACAGGAGTTGACTCATGTACGCAACTGTCATGCACGGCCCCGGCGATGTCCGCTACGAGCAGGTCGCCGATCCGAAGATCGAAAAGCCCACCGACGCCATCATCAAACTTTCTGCCACCTGCATCTGCGGGTCCGACCTGTGGCCCTACCGCGGCCTGTCGCCACAGGACGGCCCGGCGCACATGGGCCACGAGTACTGCGGCGTGGTGGTCGAAGTGGGTTCCGAGGTGAAGACGGTCAAGCCCGGCCAGTTCGTGGTCGGTTCGTTCTGCCTGTCGGACAACACCTGCCCGCACTGCCAATTCGGCTTTCACTCGTCCTGCCAGCAACGCGAGTTCATGACCGGCGCGCAAGCGCCGTATGCGCGCGTGCCGCTGGCCGATGGCACGCTGGTGGCGACCAGGGAAATGCCGGACGCTGACATGATCCCGCACATGCTGGCGACTTCCGACGTGCTCGGCACGGGCTGGTATGCCGCCGCAGCCGCGCAGGTGCGCAAAGGCGGCGCCGTGGTCGTCGTCGGCGACGGCGCGGTCGGGCTGATGGGCGTGCTGGCCGCCAGCCAAATGGGGGCGGAACGCATCATCGCCATGAGCCGCCATGCGCCGCGCCAGCAGCTGGCCCGCGAGTTCGGCGCTACCGACATCATCAAAGAGCGCGGCGCCGATGGCATCGCCCGGATCATGGAGCTGACCGACGGCGTCGGCGCCGAATCGGTGCTCGAATGCGTCGGCATGGGCGAGTCGATGGAGCAAGCCATGGGCGTCTGCCGTCCCGGCGGCACGATTGGCTATGTCGGCGTGCCGCATGGCGTAAGCTTCGACGGCCAGCAGCTATTCTTCAAGCAGCAGCGTATGCTCGGCGGCCCGGCTCCGGTGCGGCGTTTCCTGCCTGATCTGATGGATCGCGTGCTCAAGGGCGCGATCCAGCCCGGCAGGGTCTTTGATCTTGTCTTGCCGATCGCGCAGGTGGCCGAGGGCTACAAGGCGATGGATGAACGCCGCGCCATCAAGACCATGCTGCGCGTGGACTGAATTTCTAAAAGGAGAACAACATGAACCAAGACAAACCCATGAAAGACATCACCGTAGTCATCGGAGCGGGCGGGATCGGCCAGGCCATCGCGCGGCGCATCAGCAGTGGCCGCCACATTCTGGTGGCCAACCACACCCAGGCGTCGGCAGATGCGGCGGCCAAGGTGCTGGAAGGCGCCGGCTTCGAGGTTACGGCCATGGAGGCGGATATCTCCGACCGTGCCGCGATCGAAGCGGTGGTCAGTAAGGCGCAGACACTCGGGCCGATCAAGGCGCTGGTGCAGGCGGCGGGCGTTTCGCCGAGCCAGGCGCCGATCGAGGCGATCCTGAAGGTCGATCTCTACGGCACCGCGGTATTGCTGGAGGAGTTCGGCAAGGTGATCGCTGAAGGCGGCTCGGGCGTTGTGATCTCGTCGCAGTCGGGCTATCGCATGCCCGCGCTGACGGCTGAGCAGGATGCTCTGCTGGCCACGGCGTCGCCGGAAGAGCTGCTGGAACTCGATTTCGTCAAGAACGTCGAGAGCACGCTCCATGCCTATCAGATGTCGAAGCGCTGCAACTCGCTCCGAGTGCGCGGGGAAGCGGTGCAATGGGCCAAGCGCGGCGCGCGTGTCAATTCGATCAGCCCCGGCATCATCGTCACGCCGCTGGCCCACGATGAGCTGCACGGAGAGCGTGCCGATTTCTACCAGGCGATGCTGAAGAAGATGCCTGCGGGCCGCGCAGGTACTCCCGACGAGGTCGCGGCGCTTGCGGCGCTGATCATGGGGCCGGAGGGCGGTTTCATCACCGGCAGTGATTTCCTGATCGATGGCGGCGCAACCGCCAATTTCTTCTACGGGCCGGATGCCGGAAAGTGATCATGAACAATCCCAGATTTCACTACGGCTATGTGATCGTCTTTTGTTGCTGCCTGATCATGGGCGTCATTATCGGGCTGGTGATGAGTTGCGCCGGTATTTTTTACACTCCGGTTAGTTCCGACCTTGGCGTGTCGAGAGGCGATTTCGGTTTGTATATGACGTTTGTTTACGCCTGTTCGTTTTTGATGCTGTCCGTTGCCGGAAAAATGATGGACAAATACAGCGCGAGGTGGTTGCT
>CAYWDW010000853.1:0-2661 GCA_964457105.1 uncultured Heliobacteriaceae bacterium | reverse complement strand
CCCAAAAGATTGCGCCGATTGTTCCCGACCCACGAAGTCAGAACCGCTTATGAAATGGGCTGGGCAGGACTGAACAACGGCAGGCTGCTGGCCGAAGCATCTGCCGCCGGGTTCAGCGTCCTGCTCACGGTTGACCAGAACATTCCGTATCAGCAGAATCCCGCGGCCCTGCCACTGGCAATCATTATCATCGTGGCGGCTGACAATCGCTTTGAAACTCTCGCACCGGCAGCCACTGAAATCGAAATAACGCTGTCATCAATCTCATCCGGTCAGATCATCCGGATTCCGAAAGGTGAATAGTCCATGAAACCAGCCAGAATCAGCGAATTCAGCAATCGTATGGAACCGGGCAGCGTCGCCGTTTTTCCCGCCGCGCCCGAAATTCTGCGCAATGCCGACACGCATTTTGAATTTCGTCAGAACAGCGATTTTTATTACCTCACCGGCCTCAATGAACCTGAATCGGTCGCGGTGCTGTGTCCCGGCCACGCCGAACACAGGTATGTGCTGTTCGTGCGACAGCGCGACAAGGAGCGCGAAATCTGGGACGGGCTGCGCACCGGAGTTGAAGGCGCGATTGCCGCGTTCGGCGCGGATGCGGCCTATGACATCAGCCAGCTTGACGAAGTGCTGCCGAAATATCTGGGCGGCCATGCCCGGCTCTATTACCGGCTGGGCCTGGCTGAATCGTTCGATCACCGGATGATTACGCTCATCAATCGCGTCCGGGCGCAGATTCGCGCCGGCATCGAAGCGCCTGCGACGATCATTGATCCGGGCACCATCCTGCACGAACTGCGCCTGCGCAAAAACGAAACCGAACTGGACAGCCTGCGCGAAGCCACCCGCATCAGCGCCGCCGCTCACATCGCCGCCATGCAAGCCTGTCGGCCTGGCATGTATGAATACGAGCTTGAAGCGATCATCGAATACATCTTTCGCAAACAGGGCGCGGCGGCTCCGGCTTACGGTTCGATTGTCGGGTCCGGCTTCAATTCGACGATTCTGCATTACAACACCAACACGAAACAGATTGCCGATGGCGACCTGGTGCTGATTGACGCGGGCGCTGAATATAACCTGTTCGCGGGCGACATCACGCGCACCTTTCCGGCCAACGGCAAATACACGCGCGCGCAGCAGGCCGTGTATGAAGTCGTGCTGCAGGCCAACACCGAAGTCATCAAAATGGTGAAACCCGGCGAAAGCTTCATGGCCCTGCACGACCGCGCCGTTGAAGTCGTCACCGAAGGCCTGCTCGGCCTCGGCCTGCTCAAAGGCGACAAGAAAGAGGTCATCGAAAAGAAGGAGTACACCCGGTTTTTCATGCACCGCACCGGTCACTGGCTGGGCCTCGACGTGCATGACGCCGGCGACTACAAGGTCGGTGATGAATGGCGCAAACTGGAACCCGGCATGTGCTTCACCGTCGAACCCGGAGTTTACATTCAGCCCGGCGCTGAAGGCGTCAGCGAAGAGTTTTACAACATCGGCGTCCGCATCGAAGATGACATCGTGGTGACTGAGAGCGGCTGTGAAGTGATGACTTCGCTGGTCCCCAAAGCCGTGCCGGAAGTCGAGGCGGTGATGCGGGAAACTTTTCAGATGGCAGTCTGAAGCCAGGCCAGACTGAGATAGTGCGCCGTCTGCGCCATGGCACGATTCCCTGGCTGCAATCAAAAGCGGCGCTTCAGCATTGAAGCCTGGCAGGCCGGCAGCTTGTCGAACCACAGGCAGCGTGATGTGTGAATCACGCTCTGACAAGGAGGCGCGTTATGGTCCGCACCAGAACTTCGGCAAAGCAGAAACACGCGGTGTCATCATCCGGCCCGCTCGTCAGTCGTCCGGTGATGCCAAAGGATTACGGCATGCCGAAAGACAAAAAAGGACTGCTGCCCTGGTCGCACGTCAGCGAACGCATGGCGGCGGCTAAGGTTTACTGGGTCGGCACGGTCAGCCCGGACGGGCATCCGCATGCGACTCCGGTTGACGGCGTGTGGATGGATGACAAATTGTATTTCGGCGGCAGCCCGCAAACGCGGCGGCATCGCAACCTGGCCGCCAATCCCGCAGCCTGCATTCATCTCGAAAGCGGCAGCGATGTCGTCATCCTGCACGGCGAAGCCCGCGAACTGCACGCGCCTGACCGCACGCTGACGACGCGCCTGGCCGCCGCCTCGAAAGAGAAATACGGTTACGACTTCACGCCGGAGCAGTATGAAACCATGCCCGGCGTGCTGGTCTTTCATCCGCGCCTCGTGCTGGCGTGGAAGGAATTTCCGAAAGACGTAACGCGCTTTCAGTTTCAGCCTGACCAGGGAAGCAACTCATGAAACCACTGCGGGGAAAGGTCGCCGTTGTCATCGGCAGCAAAAATCAGGCAGGGTTTTGCGCGTCGGTGATCTGGCTAAATCAAAACATGCAACCCTGAAACAGTACGCGAGCGTCAGCGAGCGCCCGGGCCGTGCACAGGGCGCGCGCGGACGCACGCGTACTGTTTCAGGGGTGCATGTTTTGATTTTTCCAGATCACCGACGCGCAAAACCCAGCCAGATTTTTGAAACCTGTTTGCTTTTCTTTACAAGATCACAGATAATTTTCTATGTCAGCGGGAGAATACAAATTACAAATTATCTGCGAAAATCCGCGAGAAAAAAT
>CAYWDW010000852.1:0-2662 GCA_964457105.1 uncultured Heliobacteriaceae bacterium | reverse complement strand
TACTTAACTCAGATGCTCCTTCAGCGTCTGCGCCATCGCTTCGGCCTGCCTGCTGATGACCGTTTCATCCTGGCCTTCGATCATCACGCGCGCGAGGTTTTCGGTGCCGGAGTAACGCACGAGGACGCGGCCTTTGCCTTCAAGTTCGGCCTGCAGTTGATCGAGCGCGGCTTTGACTGGCGCGATGCTGTCAAGCGGCGGTTTGCGAGCCACCCGAACATTGATGACGACCTGTGGATAGCGCGTGAAGTCGCTCGTCAGCGCGTGCAGGCTGCGGCCTGTGTCGGCGATGACGCGCAGGATTTCAAGTGCGGTCAGCATGCCGTCACCGGCGAGACTGATGCCGGGAAAGATGATGTGGCCGGACTGTTCGCCGCCGATGCTGCCGCCGTTTTTGAGCAATTCATCCAGCACATACTTGTCGCCCACGCTCGTGCGCACGAGCGTGATGCCGCGTTCTTTCAGGCCAAGTTCCAGGCCGAGGTTGCTCATCACTGTGGCGACCACGCGACTGCCCGCGAGTTGATGACGCTGGGCCAGGTAACAGGCCATGACGAACAGCACCTGATCGCCGTCAACCAGGTTGCCGAGTTCGTCCACAAACAGCGAACGGTCGGCGTCACCATCGAAGGCGATGCCGAGGTCGGCTTTGCCATCACGGACGGCCTGTTGCAGTTTTTCAGGATGCAGCGAGCCGCAATCCAGATTGATGTTGCGGCCATTCGGATCGGCATTGATCGCCGTGACGCTGGCGTTGAGGCCTGAAAACAGGCGTGGCGCCAGGGCCGATGCCGCGCCGTTGGCACAATCCACGACCATGCGCAGGCCGTGCAGATCAAGGCCGAAGCCGAGTTCAGCGCGCAGAAAGTTCAGGTACATTTCGCGCAGTTCAGCTTCCGGCGTGACGGTCACGGCGCTGAAGGCCGGAAAGATTGAAGCGTCCGCTTTCAGATCGCGTTCAATCGCCTGTTCGGTGGCGTCGTCAAGCTTCTGCCCCGAAGGCGCAAAGACCTTGATGCCGTTATCTTCATACGAATTGTGCGAAGCCGAAATGACGACGCCCGCATCGGCCTTGATATGGCGCGTCAGATAAGCCACGCCCGGCGTGGTAATGACTCCGGCGCTGCGAAAGCGGCCACCGGCAGCCGCAATGCCGCGCGCGATGGCGACTTCAATCCATTCACCTGATTCGCGCGTGTCGCGGCCAATGATGACAAGCGGCGCGCTGCCATTTTTGATCGTCAGTTCCTTTGCCAGGGACCAGCCGATGCGTTCGATGGTTGTTTCATCAAGCGGAAACTGTCCGGCGGCGCCACGAATTCCGTCTGTGCCAAAAAACTCACCCATAATGTTTATTGAATCAGCTTCGGGGTCTGGTGTGTGATCGGGGGCGGAGAAGCGCGATGATAAACGATCAGTCAGAAAAGTTCATTGAGAAAAATCGGCAGCCCCGTGCTCACTGCTTCGGCACAATGTTGACGGTAACAATCACCGGGCCGGGGTTGTGAACGCGGATGAAACGGTCGCGCAGATCAACGTCAACGGTCGTCGTGAAAGTGTTCTGGCGACCGTCAAGCTGAATGCTTTCAGTCGAGGCGTGAGTAATGGCGGCGACGTGTGATTGCGGGCCTGCAATCTCAATCGTGGCGGGCTGCGCCGTGAAGCCGCGCACTTCATAACCTTCCATCACTTTGCCGATGTATTGCGGCTGCACGGGCACGGCCTTGTGGATGGTCTGTTCAATCAGCAGCCGGATGTTTGAGGGTTCGATGCGCAGCACTTCGACATTATCGGGCCGCGACACATCAGCCGGGTCAAGCTGCACGACGCGTTCGCCAGGGCCTTTGTGACTGAGGTCGGCAACGACTCCGATCTGACTGGCGGTGGTGGTGCGAATGATATTCTGCGGGCCGCGCAACCGCACACTGACGGTGGTCAGCGGCACATCGCCGCTGATTTCAAGGCCCGATTGCAGGCCGCGCAATTCGAGCGGCACGTTGACGAGAGTGACTTCGCTGACGGGCTGGCGCGAGATGCCGAAAAGCATAATGGCGAGCAGCAGCGAAATCAGTTTGAGGCCGATGTTTTCAGTCACGAAGTTGCGCAGGTTGTGTTTGAGCCACGGGCCGACCGGCAGCTTTCTGTAGGACGAGGCGCGGGTTTTGGAGCGGGCATTTCTCATCGCTGCGGGCTGCTGATGTCAGAGCGTGGAACTTTCGCGCAGGCCTTCGCGCAAACCTTCGTTAGCGGGTGGCCGCCGCTGGTCGTCGCGCCGGGTGAGGATCTCATCGAGCTCCTGTTCGTGCCGCCGGTCATCGGCTTCATAAGCGGCGTAATCTTCGGGCCGCTGCCAGGGTTCCATCGCCTTGATAATCAGCACGCGCAGCTTCGGGCCGTCGAGGTTGCGAATGACGCCGCCGCCGATGGCGAATGAAATCACGCCGGTTTCTTCGGAGACGATCACGGCAAAGGCATCGCTGTCCTCAGTAATGCCGATGGCGGCGCGGTGGCGCGTGCCCATATCGCGCGAAATACGCGGGTTCTGCGTCAGCGGCAGAAAGCACGAAGCCGCCGCGACGCGATTATCACTGATGATGGCCGCGCCATCGTGCAGCGGCGTGTTCGGATTGAAGATCGTGACCAGCAGGTCATAAGTCAGGCG
>CAYWDW010000851.1:0-2667 GCA_964457105.1 uncultured Heliobacteriaceae bacterium | reverse complement strand
ATTGGAGGCCAAGAAGGCCCAGGCCGACGAAGCGGAAAGAATCGGCCTCGTCAGCCGCGTCTTTGCGGCTGACAACTTTGCTGAATCGGTCGCGACGTATGCCGCGCACCTGGCCGCCGGGCCGCCGATTGCGCTGGCATTGACGAAACGACTGCTTGCCGTCACGACTGAAACCGATCTGACGACGCAGTTGAAACTGGAACTGGCCATGATTCAGCGCGGCTTCGGCACGGCTGATAACATTGAAGCGATTCGCGCTTTCGCTGAAAAACGCCAGCCGGTCTTTACCGGAAAATAAGAAAGGCAGGTTCACCGATGACACAGACTTCGCCCGCCATTGCGGCGGCTCTGGCGCGCTGGCATCAGTGCGTGGCCGATAAAAACATGAACTCGCTGCGCGAGATTCTGGCTGATGACATGCGCTTTCATTCGCCGTTTTTATGGAAGCCGAAAGAAGGCAAAGACGCGGCGCTGATGATTCTGAGCAATGTCGTGCAGGTCTTTGAGGATTTCAAATATCACCGCGAAATGACCGACGGCACGACGTGGACGCTGGAATTCAGCGCGCGCGTGGGCGACCTGGCGCTCAAGGGCGTGGACATTATTCGCTTCAACGAGGGCGGAAAGATTGCTGACTTTGAAGTGATGATTCGTCCGGCAAATGCCCTGCAGGCGCTCGGCGCTGAAATGGGACGCCGCCTGGCGGCGCAGGCAGAAAGCAGATGATGGACTCCACGAACAAGGCTGAGATGAGCGTGGCGGTCAAAGAGATCAGCCTGACCTGATAACATGCTGAAACGATCCTTCATTGTCGGCATCGCCCTGTTATTGCTTTCCGGCGCGGGCGTGGCGCAAACGGCAAAGCCGGAAAAGCTCGCCGCCCTGGATGAACAGGTGCGCGCTGAGCTTGCAAAGTTCAGGGGCCGCGTTTCGCTCTGTGCGAAAAATCTGGACACGGGCGCGACTTATGAAATCAATGCCGATGAGCCTGTGCGCACGGCCAGCACGATCAAGCTGCCGATTATGGTGGCGGCGTTCGCGCTCGTCGCTGAAGGCAAAGTGAAATGGACTGATGAACTCAGGCTGACCGACCACAAGAAAGTTCAGGGTTCGGGCGTGTTGCAGGAACTGTCTGACGGGTTGCGGCTGACGCTGCGCGATGCGGTGACGCTGATGATTGTGCTGAGCGACAACACGGCCACCAACCTGACGCTTGATGCGCTCGGCGGCGGCGATGCAGTCAATGAAAAGCTTGCAGCCCTGGGTTTTCTCAAACTCACGCGCGCGCTCAATAAAATCGGCGGTGGCGGCGAAACAAAAGAGCGGCAGAAAGACAACAACAAGCGTTTCGGCATTGGCCGCAGCACTCCGCGCGAGATGGTGATGCTGCTTGAAAAACTCGAACGCGGCGAAATCGTTTCGCCTGCGGCGTCAAAGGAGATGATCGGTATTCTCAAACGGCAGCAGGACCACGAGGGCATCGGGCGCACGCTGAAAGGCGTTGAGATTGCCAGCAAACCCGGCGCGCTCGATCACCTGCGCAGCGATGTCGGCATCATTTACACGCCGCGTGGCCGCGTGGCGATGGCGATCACCTGCGAAGATCTGCCTGAGATTGATTACACGAATGACAATCCCGGCAACCTGCTGATGTCGCGGTTGTCGCGGCTGCTGATTGACGGGCTGGGCAAATAACACGTCAGCGAGCCTGAGCCACCGGCATCGAATGCAGGTATTCATTCATAAACCTGAGTTCTTCGTTTTTCTCTTCGATCTCGTTCTGCAGCAGGTCGCGCAATGAAACGAAGCCGAGCAACTGCCCATCCTCAATGACCGGCAGGTGACGGCAGCGCGCCTGCTGCATGCGCCGCATGGCTTCGGCGTGATCCTCGCCTGGATGGCAGGTCACGACCTCGCAGGTCATCACTTCAGCAATGCGCGTTTCTGCCGGAGCGCGTCCGGCCACGACCACGCGGGTCATCAGATCACGTTCAGAAAAGACACCGATCAGCCGGTTGCCTTCGACGACCGGCGCCGCGCCAATGCGTTTGGCGGCCATAAATTCAGCGGCTTCAAGCACGGTCATCTGCGGATTGATCGTCCAGGTTTCGCGTCCGCGAACGATGGAATGCAGCGTGTTCATCGCATCATCCTCCCGGCCTGTTGAAGGCCTCAGCGTGAGCCGTGTCAGGCAGGCTCACCGAACAGATTGTGGAAGCTGGTGAAAGATGCGGACATTGTAGGCCTCGACCAGGAAAAGCTCAATTGATTGCAGTATCAGGCAGGTTCAGGATCTCACAGGCGCTCTTTCAGCTTCGGAGGGATTCAGGGAAAAGAAGCCAGCGTGCAGCTTCAGACATCTTTCTTGCTGCCATCTTCCTGCCGCTTTTGCTCAGGGCTTCAGATGGGCAGATCAGGGAATGAGACTCATCTTCCTCGGTCGGATCAAGGGTGACAATATGATTGACTGAGCGGGGAATGGCGGCGCTGATTTCAACCAACCCGTTATCCGGTCTGGCAGACAGCGCTTTTTCCTGTGTGGTGAGACGAGCAAGGTGAACTGAAACTTCTCCAGTATAACCATCGAGGAAAGCGGCTGAGGATAAGCAGGGGCTGCCATTAATATCCCTGACAGGATTGCCCTGCTCATCTCGTTTCCACCAGATT
>CAYWDW010000850.1:259-2672 GCA_964457105.1 uncultured Heliobacteriaceae bacterium | reverse complement strand
TGGTTATGACCGGCTGACGGTTGGCTTCGACGATGATCTGGCCGACCTGCAATCCGGCGTCTTCGGCGGTGCTGAGCGGATCAACAGTTGAAATAATGACACCGGCGGGCAGGTCGCGGTTGCTGCCGTCACCGACCTTGAGCAGGCGCTGAGTTTCAGGCGTATTGTCGCGCACCGAAAAGCCGGGTCGGAGCGCGGTCTGTTGCAGCGGTGAAGCTTTGGCGGACGGCACGCCGTCAGGATCGTCGGGCCGCTGCTCAAGCGTGGCCGTCAGTTTCAGCGTTTCTTTGCCGCGCACAATTTCAAGCGCGACATCGCGCTGCGGCGCGGTCGCGGCCACGAAGCTGAAAAAGTCGTCCTGCGTTCTGATCGGCTTGCCGTCAAAGCTGGTAATCACGTCATAAGGCCTGACCCCGGCGCGCGCGGCAGGTTTGTCTGCCGTGACTTCGACCACCAGAATGCCGTGCAATTGCTGATCGAGTCCGAGGCCTTCACGAAATTCCGGCGTCAGATTCTGCGGCTGCAGCCCCAGAAAACCGCGCGCGACAAAGCCCTGAGCGCGCAGTTGCGTCACGACTCGTTTGACGACGTTGCCCGGCACGGCGAAGCTGATGCCGCGCCCGTCCACGCGAATGACCGTGTTAACGCCGATGACTTCGCCCGCCAGGTTGAGCAGCGGGCCGCCCGAATTGCCGCGATTGATGGCCGCGTCGGTCTGGATGAATTCCTCATACGGCGCGTTGTTGTAAACCTTGCGCCCCTTGGCGCTGACGATGCCTGCCGTCACCGAATATTCGTAATCGAGCGGGTTGCCAATCGCAATGACCGGATCGCCCACGCGCAGCGCGTCGGAATCGCCAATCGTCAGCGGCATCAGATTGTCGGCAGCTATTTTCAGCAGCGCCAGGTCGGTTTCGGTATCGCTGCCCTGCAACGTCGCCAGCCGTTCGCGCCCGTCGGCCAGTTTGACGCGAATGCGGTCGGCATCCCTGATGACGTGATTGTTGGTGACGATGAACCCGGCTGGATCAATGATAAAGCCGGTGCCGGTGCCACGCTGCGGCTGACCTCCAGGGTCAGGCGGGTCCTGCTGCGGTTCGTAATTTTCCTCGCTGACGCCGTTGTTGTCGCGCAGGGTGGCATCCTGCCGGGCGGCGCGACGGGCCACGACGATCACGACGCCGGGCCTCGCCCGGTCCACGACTTCAGCATTCAAGCCCGTCGCCGGAGCGGTGCGCACCGCCCGCGCCAGCGAAGCCACCCAGCCGGGCAGCAGGCGCGGGCGCACCAGAGCTGTGGCGACCAGCAGAACGGTCAGAGTTGAAACCAGCAGGGCCGTGAGGAAAAGATAGTGCAGTCCTCGTTTCATGCGTCAGCGTCTCCTGATTCATCACTGCCCGCCATTATGCCAGAAGCCTGCGGCGCGGGTCAGCCTGAAAACACCGCTCGTCAGTGGTCCGGTTTATCGGCATCTGAATCAAGCATCAGGCGAAAGGCAAAGTGCAGTTGAAGGGCCGTAATCTGCGGCTCGCCATTCACCTTCATCAGGCAGAACAGGCTGCCTTCTCTGAGCATCACCTTGTATCTGAACCAGCGACCGTCAGGGTCTGCGGCGCTTTCCATCAGCGTTATTGCGCCGACCGGGCCGAAGGCTCTGAGGACGCGGCTGGTCTGCGCAAGTTCAGCCTTTGAAATTCCGGCGCGCGCGGCAGGCGTGAACGGAACCTGATCGGCGGCACCCGCGACGAAATTTTTCAGCATCGTCCGCACCAGCGCAGTCATCTGCGGCTGTGTGTCTTCGGCCAGGCGCTCGGCGTAATCAGGATTCCAGATGGCCGCGACGCCGTGCGCAATGTCAGCAGGCCGGGCCTGCGCAAGATTGGCAAAGACCACAATCGTCAGCTTGTCATCGGTGTAACGCGCAATGTGCGCCTTGAAGCCCTGCCACGATCCGCCGTGTTCGATCAGGCGATGCCCGTTAATGGTATCCAGCGCCCAGCCGAAACCATACGGCTGACGCACGCCGCTGCTGAGCCGGAGCGGCGTCCACATTTGCGCGAGGCTCGACTTTTTCAGCAGCTTTTCGGTGTCGAGCGCCGCGTCCCACTGCGCCATATCCAGCGCGGTCAGATAGAGCGGGCCGTCAGCCGTCGTGTTGAGCGTCGGCGCGACCCATTCCTGATTTTTCAGTTCGCCTTTGACCAGCCGATAACCGGCGGCGCGATGCGGCACAATGTCGGCTTCGCTGATGATGCGCGCCGTCGTCATGCCGAGCGGTTTGAAAATGCGCTCCTGCAAAAACTCGCCGTAAAACCTGCCGGTCACTTTGCTGACGAGCAGGCCGAGCATCACATAGCCGAGGTTGCTGTAGCTGAATTTTTCGCCGGGCCGAAAGGCGAGCGGCACCTTTGCG
>CAYWDW010000850.1:0-249 GCA_964457105.1 uncultured Heliobacteriaceae bacterium | reverse complement strand
GTAATCGCGCCGGAAATCGAAATCATCCGGGTAATCGGTCGTGCCGGCAGTGTGCGTCAGCAGATGCCGGATCGTAATCGGCTGCCAGTACGGCGGCGCGTCAGGAAAATATTTGGTGAGGTGATCGTCGAGCGCGAGGCGGCCATCTTCAACCAGCATCATCACTGCCGTGGCGGTGAACTGCTTGCCAATCGAGCCGGACTGAAAAACCGTGTCAGGCCTGACCGCCACCTGATGCTCGACATTCGC
>CAYWDW010000849.1:0-2672 GCA_964457105.1 uncultured Heliobacteriaceae bacterium | reverse complement strand
TTATAAGGCAGCCGATGGTAATAGGCTCGGTAATATCCCGTGATGCGCGAATATCGCTGCGCCTGCGATCCTTGTGTTTCCGCCAGCCCGTGAGGCGGGACTGACAAATCAATTGAGACACCGCTCTTACCCGCTCTGGCGACTCTGCGCAGCATCGCGGCATCGCTAAAAATGGTGACCTCCAGCCAGGCGATTTTGTCATACCGTGCGGAAAAATGAGCCGCAATTCTGGTGATGTTGGCTTCGGTGAAATTATGATCTTCGAGATAAAGAAAAACCTCCTGTCGAGCGGGCTGACTGCTCACACCGTTTACTCCGAAGTTTTCAGCAATCCAGAGTGGGAATCCGAGCGCTGTGTACAATTCCCACTGATCGTCCTGGCCGTGAGACATTGAGAGGATGGATGCTGACGCGCTGCTGCGAAAGTTCCAGTTATGCCAGACTTGTGCCAGTCCAATCGCTGAACAGGCCAGTAATCCAAGGATGCTTATCAGCTTCATCTCTGTTACCGCCTTTCCACCGAAATTGCTGATGCCAGGTTAGCGGAACAGGTCACAGTACTCTCTTCATTATCACTGTGGAGCGAGTATCCCGGTACATCCTCCTCTAAGCCAGGCACCTGTAGCTTCTGTTTTGAAAGTAACCAGGCCGCCTCCCTGCCGTCACGCATTCAGACGCTGGCACTGACTATTTGATGCGGATGCTGACAGTATTTGCTGTGATGTCACCAATCGCCAGCATTATATCAACGTCACCGCGCCCGGCCAGATTGCGCGGCAACCGAAGGTTGATCTGATCCAAGCCGACAAAATCGCCCTGCGCTCCGCCAAACAGTACTTCAACATCCAGTCCGCCGATGCTGACTGCGACTTCAGCCAGTGAACTGCGATGGCGGATGCCAGTGCCGAACAACAGCAGGAATACCTGATCTGCCGGATTGCTCAGATCAATCGGTACTGCGACAAACCGACTGGTTGTCGGGTCAAAGCTGGCGACTGGTTCATAGACCTGTTCACCACTGCTTTTGACGCGCAACACCAGCGCCGCCGCCAGTCCCCTGCCTGAAGCGTCAGCCGTGAACAAGCCAGGATTGATGCTGGTGATTTCCAGTGTCCCCGGCACGCCGATCCTGCCGTTGATGACTGCGCTGACTGTCGCCGGGCCGAGCGCCAGACCGGGCGGGAGATGAAAATTGATCTGGCTGGATGAAGCGAAGAAGAGCGGAGCGAGATATTCATTGCCGCTGCTGTCTTTGAGATTGACGCTCGCCCCGGCCAGGGTCGTGGGCAGCGGCAGCGCGGAGGGGGCTTGCGTCGCATTGGCCAGACCACTGCCGAACAGGGCGACAATTGATTCGGAGGCCAGGCTGTTGCCTGCGTAACTCGCCGCCGAAGTTGCCGTTACTGCGCCATTCAGGATGATGGGAGGAATTTCTGCCGCGACCCTGAATCCAAACTCACTTATCGTCACAGACCGCGACCAGAAAAGCCTGGCAGTTGATCTGCCAAATGTATCTTTGAAACCGTAAGCCCCTCCCCTTTGGCATCGTCTTGACTGGTCACCGCCTTGTATCCATGCGCTTCCATCAGCCGGAGCGCCAATGTAGTTGGAGTGTTCGACATCGAGGCACCACTCGGCTACATTCCCGTGCATATCACAGAGTCCCCATGCATTGGCATAACCTTTCGCGCCAACAGGCAGGATCCAGTAGGAAGGTGAAACGGGAGCAGTAATGTCCCTGAAGTGCGCAAGATGATAATCAACTGTATCCCCGAACGAAAACTCGGTCTGTGTGCCAGCCCGACAGGCATATTCCCATTCGGCTTCTGAGGGTAACCGGTAGCGGTGCCCGGTGAATCTTGTCAGCCGTTCGCAAAATTCTACAACATCATCCCAGTACAGGGCATCGGCAGGCGTCGTCTCCTGAAAGTTCTGACTTACCCCTGGGTCCACGAACTGCCTGGTCAGGCGGCGGCTGACCTGCGGCAGTGTCTCAGCCACGATATTCCACTGCTGTCGGGTGATTTCATACTGTCCGAGGTAAAAGGATTTGAGGTTGACCTGGTGCGCCGGTTTCTCTTCCGGATTGGGGCTGTGGTCGTTACCCATCAGAAAGGTTCCCTGCGGCACTCTGACCAGTTCCAGCGGAACGCCGTTGATCATTTCAGTGTGCCTGCCAAACGGCGCGGGCGCGGACTGGCCCTGTGCGCGAGCTTGTCGCGTTGTTGCATGTTCCGCGTTGACCACAGGCAATGAAAGCATCAGCACACAACAGATTAGAATCCTGCGCATAACAGCTCCCTGGTTTTCGCTGAAACGAAGGTGATTGTTTACCGGTCAGAATCGCTGTTCTGTCGTTATGATTGCGCGATGAGTTGTGACGCTTTTCCGATTGTCACAATCCCCTGAATATGATCCACCGATCAGGGGCTGACTGCTCGGACCGAGGACCGGGGCCCGACAGGTGAGCTGACAGGCCACTGCCGCGAAGGTATTGATAATCCGGACAGTCCGCAGCTTCCCTTGATTCTGTTCCATACCGGGGCTGTATGTAAATCAAAGTGTGTCTCGGAACCGAGCAGCACATTATTGGCCAACGGATCAAGTTTGGTCGACAGATACCACACCGCTGAAAGAGCAAAAAAGTTGCTGGCTGTTGCTGAAAGAATTGC
>CAYWDW010000848.1:0-2681 GCA_964457105.1 uncultured Heliobacteriaceae bacterium | reverse complement strand
CTGGCCTCGCCGCACTACGGCGAACGTTGGGCGCGGCATTGGCTCGACGTGGCGCGGTTTGCCGAAAGCCACGGCTACGAGCAAGACTACGACCGGCCGCATGCGTATCACTATCGCGACTTTGTCATCCGCGCGTTCAACGACGATCTGCCTTACGATCAGTTTGTCCGCGAGCAACTGGCCGGTGATCTGCTGCCCGCGCCTGACGCCGCGGGCGTCAATCGGCGCGGCATCATTGCGACGGGCTTTCTCGCGCTTGGCCCGAAAGCAGTCGCGCAGCAGGACAAGAAAAAGATGCTGTATGACGTGTACGATGAACAGGTGGATGTCACGACGAAAGCCTTCCTGGGCCTGACGCTCAGTTGCGCGCGCTGCCACAATCACAAATTCGATCCGCTGCTCACGCGCGATTACTATGCAATGCTCGGCATCTTCGCCAGCACGCGCAGCTTTACCAATCCCGGTTCGCACGTGTCGGTCGTGCTTGAAAAACCGCTCGTGCCCAAAGCTGAATGGGAGCGTTACCAGGCGCTGAAAAACGCGCATCAGGCGAAGCAGCAGCGCGTAAACCTGGCGCTTGATGAAATCGTCAATGCCGTGAAGGAACCCGCCGCCGCGCAGCACGCCGCGCGCCTGGCCGATTACCTGCTCGCCGCGCATCGCGTTTATCAGGGCGGCCAGTCAGTCGCTGAAGTCGCGCCGCAAATGAAGCTCTCAGCAGACCTGCTGAAAAAATGGGTCGCTTATCTCAAACCCGGCGACCTGACGCCGCAACACCTGCTCGAATGGCGCAACGCCCCGCCGGACAAGTTAAGCGAAACGGCCAGGGCTTATCAGGCGCGCTTTCAGAAACGCCTGAGCAACTGGCTCGAAACCATCGGCAAATGGCGCGCTGAATATCACAAAGCGCTCAGCACCGACGGCGCGAAACTGCCCGACAAGCCCGGCTTTGAGGAAGGCCTTGATCGCTTCTTTGCCGAAGTTTATTTCAATCAGAACGGCCCGCTTGCGCTGTCAGCAAAGGATCAGGCGCAATTTTCAACTGAGCAGTGGCAGCAGATCACCAGGTTGCAGCAGGAACTGGAGCAGTTGAAAAAGACCGCGCCGCCTGAACCTGAACTCGCCTGCGCGATTGAGGACGGCGAATCGGTGGCGCAGCCTGTTTTCATTCGCGGCGATTACAACAACCCCGGCGAGGACGCGCCGAAATCATTCCCGGCCATTCTGGCCCGCTTCGACACCAGGCCGGCCTTCAATGGCAGCGGTCGCCTGCAACTGGCCGAATGGCTGGTGCAGCCCGCGCATCCGCTGACCGCGCGCGTGATGGTCAATCGCCTCTGGCAATGGCATTTTGGCGAAGGCCTCGTGCGCACGCCGGACAACTTCGGCAAAATGGGCGAACGCCCGACGCATCCCGAACTGCTCGATTTTCTGGCGCAGCAGTTCATCAACAGCGGCTGGTCAGTCAAGGCCATGCACCGGATGCTGATGCTTTCAAGCGCATATCAGATGTCGTCCATCAATCCGCAGCTTGCGCCCGATGCCGACGCTGACAACCGCCTGCTCACGCGCTTCAACCGGCGTCGCCTGGCGGTCGAAGAACTGCGTGACGCGCTGCTCGCCATTGACGGCACGCTTGATTTGACGATGGGCGGCACGCTGCAAAAAGGGCGCGGCACCGACGGCGAAAACAATCAGGGCCGGCTGAGCCTCAATCCCGAAAAGCTCAAACGCCGCATGGTCTACCTGCCGCTGCGTCGCGCCAACCTGCCGACGCTGCTCAATCTTTTTGATTTCGGCGACGCGACTTCAGAATCGGGCAAACGACAATTCACCAACGTGGCCACGCAGGCGCTCTTCTGGCTCAACAGCGATTTTCTGACCGAGCGTTCAGCCGACCTGGCGAAAGCCCTGCTTGAGAATAAACAACTGACCGACCCGGCGCGCATCGAGCGCGCTTACCTGCGTGTACTCAATCGCCCGCCTGACACAGCCGAAACCGCACAGGCGCTGAATTACATCGCCGGCTTTATGCAGAAGTTTCCCGGTGAACGATCCGCGCCAAAAGCCTGGCAGAGTTTCTGCCGCGTGCTGATGGCCGCGAACGATTTCATTTACGTTGACTGACGATGAAAAGCTTTCAGAACCCCGACGACACGACAGAAATCATTGAGCGCGTGCGCCGCGTGCGGCCCGACAGTCAGCGGCAGTGGGGCAGAATGAATGCCCATCAGATGCTCTGTCATCTCAACGATTCATACCTGGTCTGTATGGGCGGCAAAGAGGTCAGCCCGGCGACCGGACTATTGCAGCGCACGCTGATGAAATGGTTCGCGCTGTGGGTTCCGCTGCCCTGGCCCAAAGGCATCAGGACGAGGCCCGAAGTTGATCAGGCCGCAGGCGGCACGCCCCCGGCTGAATTTGAGCGCGACCGGCAGGAACTGGAAAACATCATCATTCGCTTCACGCAGCCGAACCGCGATTTTGAGTGGCATCCGCACCCGATTTTCGGAATGATGCCCGACCGCGACTGGCTGCGCTGGGGCTGGCTGCACGCCGATCATCACCTGCGACAGTTCGGCCTGTGAACCTGACAACAAGCGTGTAAAAAACAGGAAGAGAGATGACGGAACAGACGGAAATAACAGAACACACAGAAAAGAATTCTGACTCTGGTCTGC
>CAYWDW010000847.1:0-2684 GCA_964457105.1 uncultured Heliobacteriaceae bacterium | reverse complement strand
TTTATGTCCTGCTCAGGTGACGCAACCGGGCCGCCTTTTGTCGTCAATGGGATTAAGTTGAGTCAAAAGAGAGATGACGGAACAAACGGAAATAACGGAACAAACGGAAAGCAGAACTCAACAGGGTCTGAAGCTTTCCGTTTGTTCCGTTATTTCCGTTTGTTGCGGTCATCTCTCTTCCGGCTTGTTCTTCAATGCCCTTGGCCTGTTGACGCGCCAGGCATGCCGGGACTCTGGCGGCGACCTGATTTACACAATCTCGCTGCCGATGTAATGATGTGGGCATGAAGCGACGCAGGCCACAGTTCAGACCCGCGACGTGGCGGCAGCGGCTTTCGATTCCGCTGACGCCGACGCCTGCGCCGCCGCTGTTTTTGTCGCCGCGCCGACCGCCTTTGTCACGGCTCTTTGAGCATCTGTGCAATGAATGTTTCAAGGATGATGTCTTCGGGCGGGCGGCACAACTGGCCTATTATTTATTGTTCTCGATCTTTCCGATGCTGCTGTTTCTGGCGGCGCTGCTGGCCTTCCTGCCGATTTCGGGCCTGATGGACAGCCTGCTGGGTTATCTCAGCCGCGTGCTGCCGCCGGAAGCATTCAACATGCTGTCAGGCACCGCTGTTGAAGTGCTGCAACGTCAGCGGCCCGGACTGCTCAGCATTGGTCTGGCCGTCACGCTCTGGAGTTCATCGTCAGCGGTCGCGGCGCTGATCGGCTCGCTCAACGTCGCTTACAACGTGCAGGAACATCGCCCCTGGTGGAAGCAGCGCGTGCTGGCCATCTTTCTGACCATCGGGCTGGCGGTGTTTACGATTATGGCGCTGGCGCTGATCTTTTTTGGCGGCAGCATCGGCGAATCAATCGCGCTGGTTTACGGGTTCGGGTCGTCCTATCACGTCTTCTGGAACATCGCGCAATGGCCGCTGCTGATTATCTTCGTGCTGTTCGGCGTGGATCTGATCTATTACCTCGCGCCTAACCTGCCGCTGCGGTGGCGCTGGATTACGCCCGGCTCGGTCTTCGCGGTGATCTGCTGGATTGCGATTTCCTACGGCCTGCGGTTTTACCTGGGCCGCTTTTCAAATTACAACGCGACCTATGGTTCGATTGGCGGCGTGATGGTGATGATGCTGTGGCTGTATCTGACCGGGCTGGTCATTCTGATTGGCGGCGAAATCAATTCAACCCTGGAAATTCTGGTCTACGGCACGCACGATAAATTGCAGATGGAAAAACGCCGCAGAAACCTTCAACGAAACAAATAGGCAGCAAAGGCAGAAAAGAGAGACGACGGAACAAACGGAAAGCACGGAACAGACGAAGCAATCAGGCTGAGGTCAGATTTTTTTCGTCTGTTCCGTGATTTCCGTTTGTTCCGTCGTCTCTCTGGTGCTGACTTATCTTTCGTAATTCACGATTTTCGCAAAGCTGTCGGCGTCGAGGCTCGCGCCGCCGACCAGCGCGCCGTCAATGTCGGGTTCGCGCATCAGGTCTGAAATGTTGTCCGGCTTGACGCTGCCGCCGTACAGAATGCGGACTGCATCTGCCGTTTGCTTTCCGAACTTTTCCTGCAGCCAGCCGCGAATGAAGGCGTGCATCTGTTGCGCCTGTTCAGGCGTCGCCGTGCGACCGGTGCCGATAGCCCAGACAGGTTCATAAGCGATGATGCTGCGCAACAGCTCCGGCTCGCTCATTCCGGCCAGGCCGCCTTCAAGCTGCCTGCGGACGACGTTTTCGGCCATCCCCGCATCGCGCTCGGCCAGGGTTTCACCAATGCAGACAATCGGCAGCAGGTTGAAATGCAGCGCCGCGCGCGTCTTGCGGTTGGCGGTTTCATCGGTTTCGCCATACAGCAGGCGGCGTTCGGAATGGCCGATGATGACGTGCGAGCATCCGGCATCGCGGAGCATATCGCCGCTGACTTCGCCGGTGTGCGCGCCCCATTTTGTTTCCGTTGATAAATCCTGCGCGGCGACTTTGAGATTTGAACCTTCAAGCCGGTCAGCGACTGGTTTCAGCGCCAGACAGGTTGGAGCAATGATGATTTCGCAATGATTGGCATTGACCGTCAGCGGCTTGAGCGCGAGCGCCGTCGCTACGGCATCGCCAATCAGCTTGTACATTTTCCAGTTGCCTGCAATGACAGGTTTTCGCATGTGTCTCCTCGTGGTTTCAGTTTACAGATCAGCGACAGAGTTCACCGCGCCGGTGAAGCAGCCGCTGTGAACTTTGTAAATCTGACTCTCCTGCGTGTCCGGTTCAGTCCGCTTCGTTGAGCGAGCGCCCGCCGCCGCTGCGCCAGGGTTGCTCGCTCAACGAAGCGGACTGTCTCAGTGTTTGTTTTACCCTGCAGGCAAGTGAAATCTGCGCTAGTAATCAGATTTCACTTCATCTGACAGCCCCAGTTCACGCAGCGCCATTCTGGTCTCCTCTATTTTCTGAGGTGAGATTCCGTTTTCGGGCGCGATCTCCAGTTGCAGCGTTATCCTGAGTCCATTGCCCGCTGAAAACTTGGTCAGCACCTTCGTGTAGAAGTTCGTCCACTTCTGCGCTGGGATTTCGCCTGTCCAACTCATTCTCGCTGCTGTAGTGGCCGATGCCGGTTTGCTGGGTGGCTGTGAATCAGGTACAGGCGGGACGCCCGCGCCAGAATCGGTTGTCGTTTGAGCGTCCTTGGTTGCGTC
>CAYWDW010000846.1:0-2687 GCA_964457105.1 uncultured Heliobacteriaceae bacterium | reverse complement strand
TCAAGGATGTCTTTCTCGGCGTTGAGCAGCGCGATTACAAACGCGCCGCTTCGTCGCAGAAATGCGTCCGCGCCGGCGGCAAGCACAACGACCTGGATGAAGTCGGCAAGACGGCGCGGCATCACACGTTTTTTGAGATGCTCGGCAATTTTTCCTTCGGCGATTACTTCAAGGCCGAGGCGATTCGCTTTGCGTGGGAACTGCTCGTGGATGAACTCAGACTCGACCCGCAGCGGCTCTGGTTTTCGATCTTTGCGGGCGATGATGAAGTTCCGGCTGACGAGGAAGCGGCTGAGTTGTGGCACCGGGCGGGCGCGCCGCGTGAACGCATTCTGCGCTTTGGCCGCAAGGACAACTTCTGGCAGATGGGCGAAACCGGGCCGTGCGGGCCGTGTTCGGAGATTCATTACTACATGGGCGCGCGCCCTGAAGACCCTGATTTCAATCGCGCCGAATACGTCAACGGATCGGGCGATGACACGATTGAAATCTGGAACCTGGTCTTTATGCAGTTCAATCGCAGCGAAGTCGCGCCGGGCAGGTACAAACTTGATCCGCTGCCGGCGCCTTCGGTTGACACGGGCGGCGGCCTGGAACGCTGGGCGGCAGTGTTGCAGGGCGTCAAATCGAATTACGAAACAGACCTGATTCGCCCGATCATTGAATTCACGGCAAAGCTGATCGGCAGGCCTTACGTTTATGACGACAGCGAAGACAGCGTTTCCTTCCGCGTCATTGCCGACCACGCGCGCGCGACGGCGTTTCTAATTACGGACGGCATTTTTCCCGGCAACGAAGGACGCGGTTACGTGCTGCGCAAAATCATGCGCCGCGCCATCTGGCACGGGCATCGGCTCGGCTTCAGGGAGCTGTTCTTCAACAGGGTCACGAACTTTGTCGTTGATCTGATGGGCGAGCCTTTTCCTGAACTGATTGATGCGCGCGCGATGATTGACCGCGTTGTGACGATGGAAGAGCGGCTTTATAACTCGACCGTCAGCGCGGGCCTGCACCTGCTTGAAGACGCGATGAAAAAAACGGCGGACAAGGTGATTCCGGGCACGGAGATTTTCAGGCTCTACGACACCTACGGGCTGCGCGAAGATCTGATTGCTTACGTTGCCGAGCAGCGCGGCTTCACGCTCGACCACGCAGGCTTTGAAGCCGAAATGGAAAAGCAGCGGCAGCGCGCCCGCGAAAGCTGGAAGGGCGGCGCGGCGAAACAGGTCAGCCCCGTCTGGCAGCAGATTGCCGCCCGCGGGCGCTCGGAGTTTCGCGGTTATCATGAAACTGAAACCGTCGGCGCGCACGTCACGGCGCTTGTCAGAAACGGTGAACTGGTTGATGCATTGACGGCTGGGGATGAAGGCGAAGTCGTGCTTGACCGCACGCCGTTTTATGCTGAATCGGGCGGGCAGGTGGGTGACACCGGACTGCTTGAAACCGAAGATGCGCGGCTGCTGGTCAAAGATACTGTCGCGCCCGTGTCAGGCGTCATCGCGCACAGGGTCATTGTTGAGCAGGGGACACTGAAAAGCAGCGACGTGGTAACGGCGCGCGTGGATGCCGGAAAGCGTTTGCGCACGATGGCCAATCACACGGCGACGCACCTGCTGCACGCGGCATTGCGCGAAGTGCTGGGCACGCACGTCAAGCAGGCCGGGTCGCTGGTTGCGCCTGACCGGTTGCGCTTCGACTTCACGCACTTTGCGCCGCTTACTGATGACGAGATTGCCGAAATTGAACGCCTCGTCAATGAACAGACGATCAGAAACGCGGCAGTCAGCAAGCAGGAGATGGCGCTTGACGAAGCCCTGGCTTCGGGCGCGATGGCGCTGTTTGGCGAAAAATACAGCGAGAAGGTGCGCGTCATCAGCGTGCCTGGCTTTTCGACCGAACTGTGCGGCGGCACGCACGTCAACGCGACGGGCGACATTGGCGCCTTCAAAATCATCTCTGACGCTTCGATTGCATCGGGCACGCGCCGCCTCGAAGCGGTCACCGGGCGCGGCGCATTCGAGCGTTTTCAGCATTCAGAAGCGCTGCTCGCTGACGCGGCCTCGCGCCTGAACACTGCGCCGAAGCAGTTGCCTGAAACAGTCGAAAGACTTCAGAGTCAGCTTCGTGAACAACAAAAAGAGATCGAACGCCTGAAACTGAAACTGGCGCAGGGCGGCGGCGCAACTGAAGATCAGGTGCGCGAGATCAACGGCCTGAAAGTGCTGGTGCGCCGCGTCGAAGGCCTCGGCAAGGATGGCCGCCGACAGTTGGCCGATTCGCTGACGCGCAAAATCGCGCCTGGCGTGGTCGTGCTGGGCGACGTGGTTGACGGCAAGGCTGCGATTCTGGTGATGGTTTCTGACAATGCCACGAGCCGGGTGCAGGCCGGTAAACTCATCCGTGAACTGCCCGGCGCGCGCGGCGGCGGCAAACCCGATCTGGCCGAAGGCGGCGTCGAAGCCGACAAACTGGACGAAGCCTTGCAGGCTGCGCCACAGGTGCTTGAGCGTCTGGTAGCAGCGCAGTGACTTTCGAAAGGAAGCTATGTCAATCAAGGAACAGGTTGTTCAGGACATTGAAATTCTGAGCGAGGCCGAACTGAAGCGTGTGGCTGATTACGTGGCGTTTCTGAAATTCCAGGAGCGTCTCAGGCAAAGGCCGCAGACTGATGAAGCGGCGCTGGCGGC
>CAYWDW010000845.1:0-2689 GCA_964457105.1 uncultured Heliobacteriaceae bacterium | reverse complement strand
TCGCCACATTCGTGCGCCAGCGCTTCGGATCGTTGCCGATGTAGTAATGACTTTTGCCCGGCAACTCGGCACGCCCGGCCATTTGCGGCGCGGGATTGGCGTTGACGAGCTTCATTCTGACGAGGGCGGAGTTGTTCGTTGTTCGTTGTCCATTGTCCGTTGTCCGCTGAGCGCTGTCGCCCCGTCGCCCCGTCGCCCCGCCTGTCCTTGCAGTTCGCATTTCCAGCACCGCTTCGGTCGCCTTCAGATGCAACTGATAGCTGCTGCCGCGCGACAGGAATTTCACTTCGCGGTCGGCCTGTCCCTGATTGGCTTCAAAGCTGAGCGGGAGTTGGCCGAAGGATTCACTGAGGCGCGCGCGCGCCTGCGGCGACACCGGAGTAGTTGCGGCAGACAACGGTGAGGCCTTGCCCGTCGGAGCCAGGCTCGTGTCTGCGGTTTGAGCTGGTCGCGGTTTTTCCGGCAACGAGCCGGTCAGGGAAACGACGCTGCAAAGGATCAGAACAAGTCGAAGGAATTTCATAACCATGCTCCTGCGGCTGACGAACGATTCAACTAACGAGGCTTGACACACGCGCCCGCTGACGCTCTGAGGGCGCGGCTTCATTCGTCCTCAGCGTGAAGCGTTTGCGCAAGCCTGGAAGACGTCCGGGCCTGAAGCCCAGGGGCATGAAGTTAGCGAGGTGAAGACTGGAAAGAGAGATAACGGAACAAACGGAAATAACAGAACAGACGGAAATGCTCAGGGCGTGGCTGTCTTTTTCCGTCTGTTCCGTTCATTCCGTGTGTTCCGTCTTCTCTCTTCCTCTTAACTTCAGGCCATTGGCTTGAAGCCTGTTCACTGACCATGACCAAACCGCTGCCTGTAGCCCGCCTGCAACCGGCGCGCGTTCTCGCACTCGCCGCGTTGCGCGGCAATCAAAATTTCCAGCACCGCTTGTCGGCGCGCTACATCGCGCCCGCGTTTGGCGGCGTCCTGTTCCGTTTGCGCCCAGCTCAGCACATCGCGGCAACCGCTTGAATCCATCACGACGCGCGGATTGGCTCGCAATTCAGTTTGCATCTGGGCAATGCGATTTTCGACATCGGCGCGATCAATCGCGGTTGGCGCAAGCCGCAAATAATTGTTCGCGTGATTCATCGCCGGGATGAGTTGATCTTCGGATTCGTAGAGCAACGACAGATTGAAATTGAGGTTCGGCGAGTTGGGCGCAAGCTGATTCGCCTGCTGCAGCAGCATCAACGCGCCGCTGACGTTTTGTTGCTGCACCATCGCTTTGGCTTGCGTGAAGTAATTCGCCACGTTGCTCGCCGCGTTGCCAAAGTCGAAATCTTTCAGCAGGCTCGGCAGCATCGCCAGATTGAAGGCGCGAATGATTTCACGCGGGTCTGCCGCCGAAGCCGAAAACGTGCGCCCGCCGGTCATCGTGGCCAGATTGCTCAAATCACCCTGCGCCTGTTGATTGTTGCCGACATCGAAGCCAATCGTGCTGACGGGAATGTTGCTGGAACGAATCGAAGCCGCCGCCTGGGCCTGCTGGTCGCGGCACGAATCGCCGCCATCGCTCATCAGCACGACCGTGCGTTGCTTGCCGCGCCCTTGCTTTTGCGCGTAGGCGACGGCTTCAGCAGTTGCAATGTACATCGGTGTGCCACCGCCGGGTTGCAGTTTGTCAATCGCGGCCAGCAAGACGTTGACATCGCTGGTAAATCCTGTCGCCGGACGCATTGACGAGGGACTGCAACCGCCATCGAATTGCAGGATGGCGATTTCGATGGTTTTGCTGGCTTGCCGCGCCGCTCGCCGCGCCGCATCTTTGGCCTGATTGATTTTGTTGTTGTCGGCCATGCTGCCCGACGTATCAATCAACAGCGCGATGGAGGTAGCGATTTCGGGCTTCTTGCGATTGGCCAGCGCGTCACATCGTTGCTGAATTTGTACCATCTGCTGGCGTTGCGGCAGACATTTTGGCGCTTCCCTGTCGGCCTGGTTCAGCAGGTTTCGGGTTTGCTGAATCAACGCAGCGACGCGGTTTGCATCTACGGGTTCAGTGTTCGCCAGGGTTTCCGCCTGCGTGATGCTGGCCTCGGCTTGTCGGATGAGGTCGAGCGCCTGTCGTTCTTTCTCCTGGAGCTTGCCCAGCGTTGGCACGTTGGTATTGATCCAATCGCTCATAAACTGTTCGCGCGGATTGAGGCGCGTGATCTCGCCCACGATGCGCACGGCTTCTTTGTAGTCGCATTTGCGCGTCGCGTCTTCGACCTGCTCGGTCAGCTTGATGAATTTTTTGTGGTTTTCGAGTTCGGCCAGTAACTTGCGCATTTGCTCGCGCAAACAAGGCGGGATGTCCTGCGCGTTGGGGATTTGTTGCGCGCGGCGAATGGCCGTAATCGCGCCGTCGAGGTCTTTGCGATTGACCGCTTCCAGGCCGGGGCGCAACTCTTGTCGGGCGGCTTCCTGCGCGGCGGTTTGTTTGCGCAGGAGTTGCATATTCGTGGTCAGCCACGAAAGATTCGGCAAAAACTTTTCGGCTTCTTCGGCAAGTTGTAAGGCTTCTTTGTACCGGCAATTGTCGCGCTCGGTCTTCGCCCGTTCGATGATGTTTTCGACCGCGCGCTGAAAGGCCAGTCGGACTTCATCCAATCCCGCTGCGGTGTTCGGTGTCAGCCCGCTGCATTGCTTTTGCGC
>CAYWDW010000844.1:0-2695 GCA_964457105.1 uncultured Heliobacteriaceae bacterium | reverse complement strand
CTGATCCTGATGATCTCTGTCACGGCTCAGTCAAAACCGGCAACTCCGGCCCAGGCGTTGACGGACGGACTGCCGGCCTCTGAGTTTGCGCGCCTGATCCGCGACCTGTCCGAACCCGGCGGCAGCTTTCATTCAGACAATCTGGTGTCGAACGAAACATCGTTTCTGTATATCACCGACAAGCTGAAACAATTGAGCGCGCCTGGTGGCGCGTACCTCGGCGTCGGGCCGGAACAGAATTTCACTTACATTGCCCGCGTCCGCCCGCGCATCGCCTTCATCGTGGACATTCGTCACCAGGCCGCGATGCAGCACCTGATGTACAAGGCGCTTTTTCATCTGGCGCCTGACCGCGTGCAGTTTTTGTCACGGCTGCTGAGTCGCCCGCTCGTCAAAGGCAAAGCGCCAGGCACGACGGCGCCGATCACTGAGATTCTCGACTATCTGGGCAACACGCCGGTGGATGAGAAATTCCACGCCGCGACGCTCGCCGAAATCTCGAAGCTGATTCAGAAGGATTATCAGTACCCGCTATCTGAAGCCGAACAGAAAGACCTGCAATACATCTTCGACAGCTTCCGGGATAACGGGCTGGAGGTTACCTATCAGTCGCGGTACGGCTATCAGCGTTCCTATTTTCCGACGATGAAGGATCTGATCCTGCAGACCGACCTGCACGGCCAGTACGGACATTTTCTGACCAGCAATGACGACTATGAATTCGTCCGCAACCTGCAGCTCAAAAATCTGATCGTGCCCGTGACCGGAGATTTCGCCGGCGACAAGGCGTTTGCCGCCATCGGCGATTACCTGCGCAAAAAAGGGCTGGTGGTGTCGGCCTTTTATACGTCGAATGTCGAGCAGTACCTGTTTCAGAATCGCGTCTTTGAAGCCTTTGTCGCCAATGTCAGAAAGCTGCCGATCAATGATCGCAGCCTGTTCATTCGCGCCGCCGTCGCGCGGGGCGGGCATCCGGCGGGGCGACCCGGCCATCGCCTGACGACCCTGCTTCAGCGCGTGACCGTCTTTCTCAACGATTTTGCCGAAGGTCGCTACCCGTCCTACTGGTCGCTGGTCACGACCAATTACATCGCTGCCGATCAGTAAGTTCCGGTTCGGCGCCACAGCCTGAATAATTCGCTGCTGCCTTCATCGCCCATGCCCAAACTGATTCTGCTGCTGCTGCGCTGCCTCCTTATTTTGTCGCTGCTGTTACCCGCGCCAGCCTGGCCGCAGGCATCGTCATCACGACCCGGACGCAAATACACGATGACTGAACGGCTGCGGCCTGAACGGTTGCGCGCGGTTCACGAAGCGCGCCGCCGCCTCGCCACGCAGCGCAAAGCTGTCAGGCTCCGGACCGGACTCAGGGATTTCAAAGCCATCCTGCACGCGCACGCCGAAGACGCGCAGCACACCGGCGGCACGCGCCCCGAACTGCTGCGCGCGGCACAGGCCACAGGCATCAGCATCGTGATGCTGACCGATCACGTCCGGCCTCATCGTGATTTCATTGCTGACAGTTGGCGCGGCTGGCACGACGGCGTGCTGTTCATTCCTGGCGCTGAAGCCGAGGGCTTTCTGGTTTACCCGTCGCGTTCGATCAAAGGTCGGCAGTGGCAGTCACGCGACGATTACATCCGGCTGATTAAGGAAGGCGGCGGCGACATTTTTTTATCGCACATCGAAGAGCGCCCCGACTGGCCAACCGATCAGCTTGACGGCATGGAAATTTACAACCTGCATGCTGACTTCAAGGGCGATCAGTTTGAATTTGCCGGCTGGCTGAGCCAGACGGTTGCCGATCCTGACCGCCTCGCGGCATTTCAAAAGCTGCTGGCTGAATATCCGCAGGAAATTTTCGGCGCATCGCAGGACTACCTGACTGATTACATCGCCAAATGGGATCGTGATTCGCAAACGCACCGCGTCACCGGCGTTGCCGCCAACGACTGTCATCACAATCAGGTCATCACCGTCAAAGTGGCCGATGCCACAACGCTTGAATTATGGCTGACCGGCGACAAGAAGCCTTCGCTGAAGGTCACGGCGGCTCAGGCGCCGCGTCTGCCTGAACTGACAAGTCATCGCCAGCCGGGTGAGGTCATCGCCACGCTTGATCTTGATCCGTATGAACGCAGCCTCAGTTATGTCAGCACGCACATTCTGACCCGGCAGCTCAGCGAATCATCCGTGCGCCAGGCGCTGCGCGAGGGACACGCTTACGTCGCGCATGACTGGCTGTGCGAGGCCACAGGCTTTGCCTTCGTCGCGGCCCTGCCAGGTCAGAAGCCATTTGCGGTCATGGGCGATGAATGCAGATTCAGACCCGGCGCAGCGCTGTCACTCGCAGCCCCGGCTGAAGGCGTCATCAGGTTATTTCGTAACGGCGTGAAGATTGCGGAAACAAAAGGGCGGGCCATGCAACAGGCCATCAATGAACCGGGCACGTATCGCGCCGAGGTCTGGCTGGAAGTTGACGACGAACTGCGCCCCTGGATTTATGCCAGTCCAATCAGAGTTCTCGCGGCAAAGTAATCAGTCACCCCGAACCTGATGGCATTAAGTCAGGAAAGAGAGATGACGGAACAGACGGAAATAACGGAACAAACGGAGTCCGGACCTGTGCTGAAGCTGCCAGGTTTAGTTTTTTGCGGTATTTAAGTCGGTTGACTGAAATCAAATAACGGTGGGA
>CAYWDW010000843.1:0-2698 GCA_964457105.1 uncultured Heliobacteriaceae bacterium | reverse complement strand
GATGGCCGTGCCGCTTGAAGTATTCTCAATCGTCAGTTCCTTTGCCGTCCCCGTGCCGCCGGGGCGTCCGTCAAAAGTCACAAAATCCGCGCCGTTCAGATTAAGGGTGTAAGGCGCAGCGCTGACAATTGACAGACCCGAAGCGCCTGCCTGCGGGCGAATCGTGACTGTATTGACGGCGCTCGTGCCAATTGCGCCAATGGTCAGCGGAAAGCTTTCGACGCTGCTCACGTAAGCTGATTGCAGTTCGAGCAGCACCGGCCCGCATAAGCCATTGGCCGTAATGTCAGCCAGAGCAGCGGTCAGCGAAGCGTAATCACCCGTCGGCCCAATGCTCCTGGTGCCGCAGACCTCGGCCACCGCTGCGACAGGCAGAGTGGCTTTGCTGAGTGCTGAATTGTGGCGGGCCTGCGTGATGAGGACGCTCAGACTGCCGACGATCAGGCAAACGGTCAGCAGCATCAGCGCGGGGCGGGATGCGTGCGCCAGAAATGACCAGCGATGGCACAGTCGGCTGAGAACTTCGGACATTTTCTGCCCTCCTTTGAGTGAACATTTCTGAGCCTGTCAGTGGCTGCGGAAATTCAGCAGTCTGGATCAGGCTGGCTGCTGAATCGGCTGATGAACTGACGGCTTCGGTGGCTGAAGACAACGACACCTGACTCTGCCTGGCAGACGGCTGAGGCCGCAACCTGACGGCGACAGACAGAGGCTGTGAATGGAACTTCGATTCCAGTGAATTGGCCGGCTGATTGAACGTCGTGCTGGGCTGAGCGAAACCCCAAAATCTGCCAGAGCTGAAATCAGAGACTGAGAAAAGGGAGATGACTGAGAGCAGCGTCTCTGAGCCGACTTTGCTGGTGGCTGTTGTGTTTCGTTCGCGCAGAACATAACTTACCGGTCTGAATATTTCAACTCTGAATTAACCCAGGGTCTGTTCAGGCGCCTGGAATTAACTGGAGTGCCGTGCCGCAGACCTCAATGAACAAACCACTCGTGGCAGTCGTCGGCCCGACGGCTTCAGGCAAAAGTGAGCTGGGCCTGGCGCTGGCTGAACGCTTCAACGGTGAAATCATCAACTGCGATTCGGTGCAGACGTATCGCGGCATTGAGGTCGCCACCGCCAAAGTTCCGCCCGCCGAGCAGCGCGGCATTCCGCATCACCTGCTTGACCTGGTCGAGCCGACTTACAACCTGACGGCGGTTGAATGGGCCGGGCGGGCGCGGGCCGTCATTGCCGACATCGAAGCGCGGGGCAAAAACGCTTTCCTTGTCGGCGGGACGGGGTTTTATTTGCGGGCGCTGACGACGCGCTTTTTTGCCGCGCCTGACATTGATGAATCGCTGCGGCCACGCCTGCAGCGCATCCTTGCGCGGCGCGGGCCTGAGCATCTGCACCGGATGCTGCACAAGGTTGATGCCACGCTGGCCGCGAAGTATGCGCCCAACGACTGGTCCCGTGTGACGCGCGCGCTGGAGGTTTACTTTTCATCCGGCAGGCCGTTGTCACAGTGGCAGCAGCAGACGCCGGAAGCGCAGACCGCAGAAGGCGCGCGGATGTTTTATCTGGTGCTGCAACCGCCGCGCGCCGAACTTTATGACCGCATCAATCGTCGCGCCGACGCGATGGTTGAGCGCGGCCTGGTGGATGAAATCAAAAGCCTCAATGCCGCTGGTGTGCCGCTGACGGCCAAAGCCTTCAACGCGCACGGCTACAAACGTGTGGTTGAATACCTGACGGGCAGGCGCACGCTGGCGTCAGCCATCGAACAGATGAAACTTGACACGCGGCATTACGCCAAGCGGCAGTGGACGTGGTGGCGCGCGCAACCGCATACTTTCTGGCTCGCAGGCTTCGGCTGTGAAGAAAAAGTGATTGACGAAGCCTGCCGCATTTACCGCGAACTGTCGGCGGTCTCGTCTCTCTGCTGATTCCTGATTCCTGATTCCTGATTCCTGGTTCCTGATGCCTGTTCTTCTTTCTGTAATCAGGGGACAGGCATCAGGCCTCAGGAATCAGTCGGACTGGAATTGTCGTGAGCCTGACTCCGGGCTGAGCTTTTCGGTCTCCTGCTGTGACTTGTTCATTCCAATAACCGAGGTGGGCGATGAATGGTGGTGAAATCATTGCGCAGATGCTGACCGCGCACGGCGTCAGATTTATGTTCACGCTGTCGGGCGGGCATATCTCGCCGATCTTTGTCGCGGCGCATCGCGCCGGCATCAGGGTGGTTGATGTCCGGCACGAAGCGAGCGCGGTCTTTGCGGCTGATGCCGTCGCGCGGTTGTCGGGCGTGCCCGGCGTGGCGGCGGTGACGGCGGGGCCAGGGCTGACCAACACCATTACGGCGCTCAAGAATGCGCAGCTCGCGCAGTCGCCGGTGATCGTGCTGGGCGGCGCGACGGCCACCGTCCTCAAAGGGCGCGGCGCGTTGCAGGATATTGATCAGATGGCGCTGATGAAGCCGCACGTCAAATGGGCAGCGGCGGCAAAGCGGGTCAGGGATTTTGTGCCGTTGCTTGAAGAAGCCTTCCGGGTGTGTCGCCAGGGCGTGCCGGGGCCTGTGTTTATCGAATGCCCGGCGGACCTGCTGTACGATGAAAAGATTGTGCGGCAGTGGTATGTCAGGGATGACAAACCGCCGCGCAACTTTCAGGAACGAATGACGCGCCGGTATCTGAATCGCCATCTCGCCAG
>CAYWDW010000842.1:0-2715 GCA_964457105.1 uncultured Heliobacteriaceae bacterium | reverse complement strand
ACATACAAAAACCCTCCGTACTTTAACTGTACCACATTTTCTTCTCTGTCTTCCTCAGCATCAAACGTCACAGGCCGAAACATATACGGAAGCGTTTGAATCGTTTGAATATCGGCAGCAATAGTTTCCCATGTTCCCGACATCTCGATTATTATGGGCAATCCCAATTCTTTGGTTTTATCAATAACAGGATCTTTACTTGCAAACGTAAAGCCAATTACAGTTCCTGTTTCTTGTAGTTTTTCGATTTCAGCTTCGACGTGGTTTTTGAATTCGTTGAGTTGCGCGCCTGCCGTGCGACGTTCATCGGGCGACAACTGCCCCAGCGTTTTCATTTCAGCCGTCACCAGGCCGTTGCGGCGTCCCGTCCAGCGGTCGCGCAGCGCGGTCGCTTCGGCATCGGTGGTCACGGCTGAGAGTTCACGAACAAAATTTTCACGCAGTTCGATCAGTCGGTCAGACATAAAAGCCATGATGAAAGCTGCACCGTGAACGACGAAGAATACGCGATGAAAGCTGAACTTTATGCGCGCTGACTGTTATTCATCATTCATCGTTCACAAAAACACCCAGGCACTCCGAGCCGGTGGCGCGTAAGTCCTGGGTGTGGTGCAGGTGTCGGGGATTGGAAAACGGCTAAGCCGTTGCCCTGGATTCCAGCGCCTTTTTCACCGAACCCGCGAGTTCGGCAAAAGCCGCCGGCTGATTGACGGCGAGATCAGCCAGGATCTTGCGGTCGAGCTCGATGCCGGCGACTTTGAGGCCGTGCATAAACTGGCTGTAATTGAGTCCGTTTTCACGCGCAGCAGCACCAATGCGGACGATCCACAGCGAACGATAATCGCGCTTCTTAAGTTTGCGGCCCACGTAAGCGAACTTCAGTCCGCGTTCGACGGCCTCTTTCATGGCGCGATAGAGTTTGCTCTTGTTGGCGTAGTATCCTTTGGACAGTTTCTCCAGTTTCTTGCGCTTGTCCAGGCGCTTGTTTCCACGTTTTGCGCGCGGCATAAGTCCCTCCCAAAAGTCAAAAGGCAGAAGTCAGCAGGCAACAGCACAACGGCCAGTCCGGTTATCGGCTCAACGACCACTGCCGGAATAATTATCAATAAGCCCGGCTACTTTCTGCCGTAAGGCAGCATGCGCTCCACTCTTTCCTGATCGCTTTCAGACACGAGGACATCAATATCCAGGAAGCGTTTCCGCTTGGCGGTCTTCTTGGTCAGAATGTGGCGCGCGTGCGAATGTCCGCGCTTGATCTTGCCGGTTGCGGTCGTGCGAAACCGCTTGGCCGCGCCCTTGTGTGTTTTAAGTTTAGGCATGATTCCTCCGTTAATTCAGTAGTCAGTGGTCAGTAGTCAGTAGTCAGTGGTGTTACTGATTTTCGACTGACCACTGACCACTGACTACTGACTACTGTTTCTTAGGTGAAAAAATTGCGGTCATCTGCATTCCTTCGAGGCGCGGCCTGACTTCGAGTACGCCGTATTCATTCAGATCCGCAATCAGGCGTTCGAGCAGTTGATAACCCAGTTCCTTGTGGGTGATTTCGCGGCCACGAAAGCGGACGGTGGCTTTGACCTTGTCACCATCCTGCAGAATTTCCCGGGCGTGTTTCATCTTGAAGTTGTAGTCGTGATCGTCGGTCGCGGGACGGAATTTGATCTCCTTGACCTCAATCACAACCTGCTTCTTCCTGGCTTCGTGCGCTTTTTTCTTCTGCTCGTAAAGAAACTTGCCGAAGTCAATGATGCGACAGACGGGCGGTTCGGCTTGCGGCGCGATTTCGACCAGGTCGTAACCGCGCTCGCGCGCAATGCTGAGCGCCTGTTGCGGCGTCATGACGCCGACCATCTGCCCGTCTTCATCAATCACGCGCACCTCGCGGCAACGAATCCGTTCGTTGGTTCTGACTGAAGGCCCGCGCTGATTTCCGCGCTGCGGTCCTCGGAATCCGCCGCCCTGCGGTCGGAAGCCGCCTCCGCCTGAAAAGCCACCTGGTGGAATAAGAACACCTCCCCGGAATGCGGAAGTCAGTAGTCGGTAGTCGGTAATCGGAATTCGGTAGTCGGAATAAAGAGTGGTTCTCTTTGCTGCCGACTTCCGACTTCCGACTTCCGAATTCCGAATTCCAACTTCCTAAGTCTGAAGTGCGCGGGTGCGAGTTAGTTCGCCAAGCCGCGCGGCAAATTCGGCGACCGGAACCGCTCCGGTGTCGCCTTTGACACGGTCGCGCACGGCGACTGTGCCCGCTTCTGCTTCACGCTCGCCGATGACGAGCATGAACGGAATTTTTCTGAGTTGCGCGTCACGAATCTTCGCGCCGATCTTTTCGCTGCGCAGATCGGCCTGCACGCGATAACCCGCCGCCCGCAACTCATGCTCAACCGCCATCGCCTGTTCATTGAAGCGGTCTGAAATCGGCAGCACAGTGGCCTGCACCGGCGCGAGCCACACGGGAAAGGCTCCGGCGTAATGTTCGATCAGAATGCCGAAGAACCGCTCGAATGAACCGAGAATGGCGCGATGCACCATAATCGGCTGATGCGGTTTGTTGTCCGACGCGATGTATTCGATGCCGAACCGCTGCGGCAGATTGAAATCAACCTGAATCGTCGAAAGCTGCCACGTGCGTTTGATTGCATCCACGACCTTGAAGTCAATCTTCGGCCCGTAAAACGCGCCTTCATCTTCCATCCGCTGATACGGCAAGCCGTA
>CAYWDW010000841.1:0-2719 GCA_964457105.1 uncultured Heliobacteriaceae bacterium | reverse complement strand
GAGCGATTGCGTTTGAGCAACCGGCGCGACCACGACCGGCGCGGTGTAAACAACCGTATTTCCGGCGGCGCCGAGCGCCTGATTCATCGCCGCGGCGAGCGCGTGAACAGCCGGCGGTTGCGCATCGCCCGCAATGACCAGGCTGCTGCCGCGATGCTGCTCAAGGTCGCGCGCGAGCGGCTCAATCCAGCTTTGCCACGACGATGGCCCGGCGCCTGATTGAATACCAAGTCTGGCGGCGACCGCGCGCGCGAAGCTTTCAATCTCGCTCGGTCGCAGCGGGAGGCGATGATCGGCCAAAGCGCCAGTGCTGGTCATCGAGCTTTCGACGACGTAGAGCCGGTTCATTTGCCGGTTGCCATTGAGCAGGCGGCGGCGATTGGCGAATTCGCGCGCGTAACGCACACTGGCCGGGCCGTGAATGAGGAAGTCGGAATCGAGCGCGAGGATCACGTCGGCGTTCTCGAATCGGTAGATCGCATTGCCCGCCTGGCCGGACGCCATCCGCGCGTTGTCGTGGTTGACCGGTTCGTATTGATGCCATTTCGCTGCCGGGAATTGCGCCAGCAGCTTTTTGAGCTGATCGGCGAGCGTGGGCGAAGAGATGTCGCCGGTCAACAGGCGCAGCCCCGCGCCGCCGCTGCCGCTCTTTGCCGCCATCAACTGCTGCAGCGCGGTAGTGAACGCGGCCCACGAACGAGTCTCTTCAAGGCTGGTGATGACGCGCGCGCGGTCGGGGTTGTAAAGCGTCAGGATTGACGCCTGCGCGAACACACTGGTCGCGCCAAGGCTGGCCGGATGCTGCGGATTGCCTTCGATTTTGGTCGGGCGTCCTTCGTGGCTTTTGACTACCAGCCCCACAGCCGCGCCGCTCACCGGCATCGCGGTGGCGAAATAAAGCGGCACGCCGAGCGTGATGTCTGTGGCCGGATGAACGTAAGGCACGATGAGTTCGGGCGGCTGGCGCGTGCAGGCCGTCAATCCGGCCAGCGCCAGCGACGCGCCCATCAGTTGCAGAAAATGGCGGCGGTCAATCGCGTCGTCCCATTCCGCGGCGCCGCTGGGAAACTCGCGCCGCAGCGATTCCTGAAAAGCTTCGGCCCCGGCCAGTTCTTCCAGACTGCGCCAGTACTCTTTGCCTTGCGACTCAGCGAGCAGCGCGCGCAGCGCCGCCAGATCTTTTTGATGGTCATCTGCAGGCATCGGCAATTCCTCAGCGGTGACAGGTCGTGCAGTTGGTGATCTCCCGCACGGGCTTGACGTTGTATTGCTTCATCAGCTTCTTTCCTTCGGCCACCTGGTCGTAACCGGGCGGCGGCCAGTTCATATTGACGATCTGATCGCGCGGCCTGATGTGTTTGGCCGGATCGCGGTGACAGTCAAGACACCATTCCATATGCAGCGACGCGACATTCCACATCAGCGGCATTTCGTCCACGCGCCCGTGACAGCTTGAACAGCCGATGCCTTTGTTGAGGTGGATGCTGTGATTGAAATAAACGAAGCCGGGCAGATCGTGAACGCGCGTCCATTCAATCGGCTTGTTGTTTTTGAAGCTTTCGTGGACCGGCGCCAGATAAGGGGTGTTGGCAAACAGCAGCGCGTGGCAGTTCATGCAGGTCGCGGTCGGCGGAATGCCGGCGAAGGCCGACGTTTCAACCGTCGTGTGGCAGTAGCGGCAATCAATGCCGTCGTCGCCCGCGTGATGCTTGTGCGAGAATTGCACGGGCTGCGCGCGCGGGACGAAGGCCCGTGTGTTGTAGGACGAACGCTGGATTTCGTAGAGCGCCCACGTGATGAAGGCGAGAGTGATGATCGCGCCGTAGATGCTCACTCTGGAAATCGTATTCGCGCTGCGATGGAAGATCTGAGGCATTACTCTCCCAGGTTCACTCGTGTTTGCGGGGAGAGAATCCGTCAACTGAGATTGGAACCCTATCACCTTAGCCAGCACTCTTTCGGTACGCTTCCGTACTGAATGGCCCGAAATAAATCATGAAAGAAATCAGGCGAGTGGCGGGAAATTCAGGCGCTGTCGGAGTTGCGCGGGTCAGAGAATCGCAATTTCACAGGATGCGCCGGAAGGTGCGCGCAGGAATGTAGTGATCCAAAACGGAAGGTGTCAGAAATTTTATGTTAACGAACTGCTCGTTATTGCCTGCAAAGACCTGCTCGCAGGCTGACACAAAATTCCTGACACCTCAGATCAGGCAGGGGTCGGCAAAGCATTCACGCAAGCTTCACGACCAGCTTGCCCTGATTTGATCCCTCGAACAGTTTATTGAGCGCCGCTGGTGCGTGTTCAAGGCCGGCGACTTCATCCACGCGGTATTTCAATTTGCCTGCCATCAGCCACTGGCCCAGCTCGCTGAAGGCTTCACTGGCGCGGGGCAGATAATCCAGGACGATGAAACCTTCCATCCGCGCGCGCTTCGTCAGCAGCATGGCCAGATTGCGCGGGCCGGGTTGCGGCGTGGTGTCGTTGTATTGCGAAATCATGCCGCACAGCACGACGCGCGCCCGCAGGTTGATGTGATTGAGCACGGCTTCGAGAATGTCGCCGCCGACGTTTTCAAAGTCAATATCAATGCCCTGCGGGCAGTGCTTCGCCAGCGCTTCGTTGACGTTTTCGGTTTTGTAATTGATCGCGGCGTCAAAGCCGAGTTCTTCAGTCAGCCACCGGCATTTGTCATCGCTGCCCGCGATGCCGACGACGCGA
>CAYWDW010000840.1:0-2721 GCA_964457105.1 uncultured Heliobacteriaceae bacterium | reverse complement strand
GAACTCCATTTTTCAAGGTGACGTAAACTTTAGCGAGCATCTTTTTCCTCAACTATTGAACCTGCCACAGAGGACACAGAGCAGAAAGACGAAAAGTAATCCGCTCTGTTGGTTCTGTCTCTGTGTGTGCTTTGACTTGTCAGCTATTTCTTCCTGTTTCCAAAAACTCTCTCGAAAATCCGGTCAACGTTTTTGAGTTGCGTTCTGACATCGAAGGCGCGATCAACCTGTGCCGGTGTCAGCACGCGCGAAATGTCAGGATCGTGTTTGACGAGTTCGCGGAAGTCGAGTCCTTCATCCCACGATTTCAGCGCGTTGCGCTGCACCTGGTAATAAGCCTCTTCGCGCGGCACACCCGCCGCGGCGAGTTCGAGCAGCAGTTGCCCCGAAAAAACCAGGCCGCGCGTCAGGTTCAGGTTTTCAAGCATGCGCTCTTTGTTGATGACCAGTTTGTCGAGTAATGAAGTCGTCTTTGCCAGCATGTAATCAACCGCAATGCAGGCGTCGGGCAGGATGACCCGCTCAGCGCCGGAATGCGAAATGTCGCGTTCGTGCCAGAGCGCGTTGTTTTCCAGCGCCGTGACCGCATAGCCGCGCACGACGCGGGCCAGGCCGCAGATTCTTTCCGAGAGAATCGGATTGCGTTTGTGCGGCATCGCGGATGAGCCTTTCTGGCCGGGGCGAAAATATTCGTGAGCTTCGCGGACTTCGGTGCGCTGCCAGTGGCGCACCTGGAGCGCAATCTTTTCCAGCGTCGCAGCGATGATCGCCAGCGTGCAGACGAATTCGGCGTAACGATCACGCTGAATGACCTGCGTCGAAACATTCGCCGGTTTCAGGCCGAGCAGAAAACAGACGCGCTCTTCGATGTCAGGATCAAGATGCGCAAACGCGCCGACCGCGCCTGACAGTTTGCCGTAAGCCGCGCCGTTGCGGGCGCGCATCATCCGGTCAAGGTTGCGCCGCGTCTCTTCGTACCAGAGCGCAAAGGTCAGGCCGAGCGTCGTCGGTTCGGCGTGAATCCCGTGCGTGCGCCCGATCATCGCAGTGTCTTTGTGTTCGTGCGCTTTCTGTCTGAGCAGGTCGCTTAAGGCTTGCAGCCGGGCAATAATCAGGTCGCCGGCCTCGCGCAGCAGCAGGCCGTTGGCCGTGTCCACCACGTCAGATGAAGTCAGGCCGAAATGCACCCAGCGGGCTTCGGGGCCGATGTTTTCGGCCAGATTGGTCGTGAAGGCGATGAGGTCGTGATCCAGTGTCTTTTCCAGTTCGTGAATGCGATCCACTGAAAAGGCCGCTTTGTCGCGGATCACTGCGACGGCTTCCATCGGAATACTGCCCGCTTCGGCGTTGGCCTGGCAGGCGGCGATTTCGACTTCAAGCCACTTGCGGTATTTGTTCTCTTCGGTCCAGAGCGCGCCCATGTCGGGCAGCGTGTAACGTTCAATCATTGTCAGTTGTCAGTTGTCAGTTGTCAGATGATCGTTTTGATTTGGCATACAGCGCAAAGAAAAGTGCGCTCAGCGCGGCGCAGGCCAGCGGAATCAGCAGGCTGCGTTCTTCCCATCCGGCGCGACCTGCATAAAGCCAGGCCAGCAACCACAGCACGGCGGCGACGGCCAGCACGATGGCGGCGCGTCGGTAAGCCCGGCTCAGTCTGACTTCAGGATCAGGCATCATGGCGCTGACTGCAATCTGGCTGCGATGAATCTGGCGCGGCGGCCCGCTTGCGGCGTGGTGTCGTCGCTCAGTTCGTAATGCTGGCGCGTGCGCAGCGTCAGACCCGGACGGCGCGAAATGACTTCGACATAGCGCCGATCATCAACGCCCGCGCGGCGTTCAGTCACGTAAGCCAGCGTGTATTGCGCGCCGAGGTCGCTGACGATGCGTGCCGGCGTTTGCAAAAAAGCGTCGAACTGTTCCGGCAGCAATAACTCGCCGCCGCTCGATTCAGCCAGATCCTTCAGATAACTTTCGGTCAGATTCAGTTCGCGCAGGTATTGCGCCAGTTCCGCGCCGCGTTTGTAAGTGGCCGAATTCTGGCTTTCGTGCGCGCCCGTCCATTGCAGCATATTCGTAATCTGATGGCGCAGCAGCGCCGTCCAACTGATGACGAACACCGTTGCCTGCGCGCGGCTGACGGCATTGAAAGCTTCCTGCCGTCGTTTTTTGCTGTTTGAATCGGTGCCGTCGCTGACGAGGACGATGATGCGGCGACCGCTTTCACGCTGACGCAGCTTGTCGGCGGCCAGCATCAGCGCATCGTGAAAGCTGGCTTTGAGTCCGGCGCGCAATTTCGATCTGAGCGCATTGACCGCTTCGGCGCGATTGAGCGTCCAGTCCTGAATCAGTTGCACCCGGTCAGCATATTGAATGATCGCCAGGTGATCAGCCGGGGCCAGCCGGGCAATCAGGTTGTCGGCCAGGTCGCGCGACACGGGATTGGGCAGCACGGTTGCCGGCGGGCGTTTATACGGGTCTGGAAACCGCGCCGGTTCGGGATCGTAAAGCGCGCTCGGCCCGTTTTTGAAAGTGCCGATTTCGTTATTGAGATCAAGCACCAGCACGATATTAGCCGGTTCGTGCCGCAGCCACGTGACCTGCCGTTCCTCGCCGTCTTCGATAACAAGCAGGTCTTCCGGCTTCAGATCGCTGACATCCCGGCCTATTGGATCCCAGGCGCGCAGCGGCAGATGCACTTCGCGGGTTTCGATGCGCACGTCA